>NZ_JBSUGE010000008.1:0-262063 GCF_054064075.1 Vibrio sp. JZG10 | reverse complement strand
GTTTTAACCGAATTGGCGATAAAACAATTCTCATGAGCCATGTGGTGCATTTTTTCTAATTGAGATCGTGTCGGTTGTTCATCACCAGCAAATGTTATCTTAGGGTTTAGTGTTACCTTAGACACCCATTCTTTTCCATTTTCACCTTTTGTCAGCTCTCCTACTGCTTCATCTAGGTAGCGATCCACAACGTAACGTCGTTTCGCCGCAATAGAGAGAAAAACAAGCATGTGACAACTGGAAAGTGCCGCAACAAATGCTTCTTCCGGATCAACGTTTTCTTCTACAGATAATGGCAACGGCACTACGTGTGGAGATGGTGACGCAGGGACTTGCAACCCGCCATCAAACTTCCAAATGTGCGCCCGACTATACTGGTTATCACTGAACACTTCGTCAGCTTCGCGATGCCATTCGATTAAAGCGGAATGCTTACTCATTCTAACTCCCTGATTTTCTCATTGACGAATCAACACATCCATTCACGTCATAGTAAACCATAACGAAACAAGGTAAGGAACGTATGAACTCAGAGACGTTACAAAATTTGTTGAGGATCGACGTTTTTTTTCTGTATGTCATCCAGAAGTCGATTAGCCTGATGGATGTTAACTTGTAATCGGTTGATTAGCATCTGTAACCGCTCAATTTCAGGAGTTTGCTTCGCTTTGAGCGCGTTTTCTAGCGCCTCCGTTTGTCCAGCTAAAATCGGCAAACCAAGGTTCAATGCCATACCTTTTGTTTTATGCAACGTGTCTTCTAGAGACGCGAAATCTTCAGCCATAAAATAATCAATAAGTTCATCAACCGATGATTCAAAATCGACAATAATACTTTTTAGTAGCTCATCTATCGCTTCCGGCGCTTCTTGCAAAGAAATGAGCATCTCTGAACTGGATAACTCTTCTTCTGTCAGCCGTAGCTTCTCTATTGGCTTGCGCTGCAACTGGAGAACGTTGTTGTCATTCGTTAATGGTAAATTCTTTTTTGGTTCGAGCCTCGTCGCAAACTGTTTAAGAGCGTCCGAAAAGCTCTCTTGTTGTAGCGGTTTTGTAAGCACATGATCCGCTCCGGCTTGAATAAAGCTATCATGCGCCTCACGAAATACATCTGCCGTATACGCAAAGAGTAATGTTTTGATACCTAACTCTTGTCGAATCACACGCGTCGCTTCAACACCGTTCATCTCAGGCATGTGATTGTCCATCAGAATCAGGTCATATTCGTTATCTCTCGCCTTTTTAACCGCCACCAATCCGTTTTCAGCGACATCCACTTCATGTCCCAACTTTTCGCAAAACCCTTTCGCCACAATGGCGTTCACTCGGTTATCTTCAGCAAGCAATATCTGCAAATTGTGTGTTTTCTTGCGAGTTTTTGGAGGCTCTTGTGCCTTTGGAAGTTCGCATTCAACCCAAGGAATGGGCAGCTCGACGATGAATTGACTTCCGACACCCTCCACACTTTTCAATGTAATCTTGCCATCCATCAAGCCAGTTAATTTTTTAACTATTGCCAAACCAAGCCCTGTGCCTCCAAATTTTCGGGTAGTTGAAGAATCGGCTTGCTCAAACGAATTGAAAACATGTTCTTGCTTGTCTAGCGCAATACCAATACCAGTATCACTCACAATCATCACCAAGCACTGATTTACCTTATCAAGTTCCGTTCTGATTAACACATGCCCTTCACTGGTAAACTTCACCGCGTTGCCAGCAAGATTAAACAAAATCTGTCGTAAACGTGCGCAGTCTCCGGTAAATTCAACGTATTCAGGCACTTCATTTTCCACGATCAATTCGATATTTTTTTCATCGATGAGCGGTTTTATTGCGCTACACACAGGAGAAATGACTTGATCTAAATTGAACTTAGCCTGCTCAAATTCCAGTTTGTTTTCTTCAACTTTAGAGAAATCCAAAATATCGTTGAGAATCGTCATCAAGTGTTGGCCAGAATCAAGAATGACTTTCACGTACTCTTTAGTCGTCGGCTCTTTAGTTTCCTCTGCAATCATTTGAGAAAGGCCCAATACACCATTCATCGGCGTTCTTAATTCGTGACTCATTGCGGCGAGAAAACTTGATTTGGCTTTTGCTGCTCGCTCGGCTTTATTTCGCGCCTCCTCGATTTCGAGGTTTAATTGTTTCAAGTTGTACATTCGATATTGCGACTGATACAAGAATGCACTGACTAACAACATCACGGCAATAAAAACAAACAACCAAGTAAAACGCGCTTCACTTTGGGCAATATTGAGCAGCCGATGCTCAGCATCCTCAATAAAAACAAAGTATCCATGATCAAGCAGTTCATTCGTGAGTAGTTCTATCCTTTTATCGCTCGCTTGAAGCAGATCTAAGAAATTGGCTTCACTTTCACTCTCAACTACGTTTTGTGTCAAAAGCAGTTGGTTGAGAAACTCAAAATAGTGATGCCCACTCAACGTCTTTCCGGTATCGGTAGAAATATCTTGCTGATATAAGTTGAATAGCATTAATAACGCGTATTGATTCTCTACCTGAACGCCAATCAACATATCGAGCTTCAGCGTTGTATCAAGCACACGGTTTTTAAATAGATTGAGCGTATCCTCAACTTTTTTATGATTGGGCGTCACAGGGAACCAAACTGACTCCCTTGATGAATTTAGCAATTTCTCAGCAGCGACTTCTATATCCACTAAAGATGTCGTCAGTTCATAATTTTTCCTATCTTCAACCGCATATCGATTCACGATAACATCGCGCTCTTCAATCAACTTGTGCCCAATATCCGTCAACTCCGCGTGGAATTCTTGTGCACTTTTTGAATTCACATGTGACATATACGCCAATACACAACACGTCAGCATGGCAATAAAAAAGCAGAGATTAACCAGTTTGAATTTACTCATTTTCCAACACCTCTAAAATCACGGGTCTGGGTGCTGTCAAGGACTGTAAGAACGCTTCAATATCAGCGACACTTTCATCACTCATCGTAATTCCGAGCTGCGTTTTCGCCATAATCTGTATCGCCTCAGATAACTGGTCAACTCGTCCGTTATGAAAATAAGGGCTTGTTAGGGCGACATTACGTAAACTGGCGACTCTAAAATAGAATTGTTCTTCACTTTCCGTCGTAATCAGGTGCCGTCCCGAATCCTCTACTACTGGCTTATCTTTGAAATAGGCGAACCTTTGTATCATCGCTCCGCCAATATTTTTGCCCTGATGACACTGTACGCAACCTGAAGACTGAAATGTTTTCCACCCCCTAATTTGCTGCTCACTGAGGACATGGGTGTAACCCAGTAAGTAGGCATCGAATGGTGCACCTGGAGTTTGGAGCCCTTCGACAAACTCCACAATGGCGGACTTAATATTGTTAATATTAATCGGTAGCTCACCATCACGACTAAATAGCGCTTGATAACGTTCGCTTCCTTTCACGTACTGCTCTATTGTTTGCCAGTTTGAGTCCATTTCTATTGGATTGTGGATTGGCCCATCAATCTGAGCCATCAAAGTGTTTTCGGTACCATCCCATAAAAAACGATAATTTAACGCTGCATTAAACACTGTGATGGAATTTCGAGTTCCATCACCTTTCACTCCTGTAGAGACGGGGGTATTTTCAGCGCCATTGGTTTGCAAGTTGTGGCACGTCGCACAACTGATGCTACCGTTTGAAGATAGCTGAGGATCACGAAAGAGATGCCAGCCAATTCTCGCCAGCTTAATATCTACGACAGGGTCACCTTCTATCGGCTGAACTAACGAAATATCACCTAGCACCTTAGCATTTCTTGCGATTGTTGCTTGGCTCAAAATGAGTGCCACAACAACTAATGTGATTATGCTGAATTGCCTCATCAACTGCATACCTTACACTTGCCATTAGTATGAAGTTAGTTGCATTTTTAGGTTTTTTCCATTAATGGAAAACGGTTACCAGAGCTGCACGTGGAGGGACTTTTATTTAAAGCTCAGATAAGGAGCAAATGACGAAGGCGAGTAACGAAGAATTGACTCGCTTCGTGGAGTTATGTGTGCATATTGAATTCTAGATTTAGCTTATAGAAGCCAGCAACCTTTGAACCCAAGTAATCTCACCATAGGAGATGAGATCGAAGATAGTAAAGAAAATGGCACAGATAATGGCCAGTTTGACCAAGCGTTGAACAATAAACATCATAATTACCCATCATTTTTTCGCAGTTTACTATTACAAAAGAAGTTTAGATACAGAAGAAAAGCACTAGTTACACTAATATACTGTTTTATAAAAAGATTTATACCTTTACTAGCTGCACGATTAAACCGTAATTTGAATGCGCGGTACGTTATTGAGCATTTTAATTGCAAACACGAAAATCTAGTAATTAGAGCAAACGTTTCACTTACCATATCAGCTCAGCAAATCCTTCATTTTATCTCTATAATTTGAATCTATATCAACAATTTCTGTTAGAACATGTCGTACACTTTCAGTGAATTAACATCTATAACTATTTTTTAATGAAAACACTTCGCTTGTTTAACTTGAATCTTCGCTATAAAACCGCCTTATACTTTTCATTAGGACTGCTGGGCATGGTCATCAGCTTCCTTTTTATTAGCCGTTATTTTTTCCTGTATAGCTTAGATGAGCTCGAAGACATGGAAATTAACCATGCGAATCAGCAAGCACTCGCTGTCATCGACATGATGGTGAGCCAGCAAGAAAGCGCCTCATACGATTGGGCGTACTGGGACGAAACGTACGATCTGTTTGTTGATCGTGATATTGCGAAATATACCGAGCGAAACCTTTACACAGAGAGCATTGATGCGTTAAACCTCGATATGATGGCGTTTATCACGACTAATGGGCAAACTCTGCTCTCCTTGACTCGTGAGGATAACCCCGATACTTCTTCAGAACTCACCGCTAAAATGGCGAATCAACCTATTCTTCAAGATTACATCAAGTCCATGAATCACAAGCTTGATATCCATAGAGAGAGCATCTCAGGGTTGTTTAAAATCAACGATAGTATTTGGGGGCTTAGCCTCAGCCCAGTTAGAAACAGTGAAGGCGACCGCCCTTCTAACGGATGGATGCTTTGGGGAAGAAACCTATCTTTGCGCTTTCCTGGAGACTTTAAATCCATTTTAACTGCGGAAAACTCATTAGAGACGCAGATGGTAAGCGAATCAGACAGTAGTCAGATGCGGGATATAGAGAAGACCTCGCGGTCAATCACAAAATGGGCCTCACTCTCTGATTTATCTGGTGAACCGATCGCATGGCTAAAAACGAAAACACAGCGAGAGCATTATGCGAAAGGTAATACGCTATTCATGTATCTGTTTGCAACGGTTGGCGTTGTGGCATCAATCATCGCTGCCGGCACCTACATCACGTTTAAAAATAAGGTCGCCACTCGCTTTAATCATTTTGCTGAGGGAATAAGCGAAATCGCCTCTCAATACCAACTTGAAGGGTTGCACTCTGTAAAAGTAGACGAATTAGAGTTAGCGACAAAACTGGTACAAAAGCTCTCTGAAAATACATCGTTAACCCAACTGCAATTGAAAGACTCGATGGAAAAGTTTGGTGCTCTGTACCATAGCTCCTCACTGGGCATGCTAATTGTTATCGATCGTAAAATTGTCGATGTAAACCAACGAGCGTTAGATCTGTTGAGCTACAACAAATCGCAATTGATAGATCGTCCTCTAGACACCTTGTGCCCATCGGAGGACGATGAATGTCGAGTTGACGCCATGTTCAGAGAGCTGAAAAACGGTAAAACACAATTCGAAGCGCAAGTGCTCGATAGCAATACAGAAGAAATCGACTGTTTGATAGAAGCCACGCTCATTCAACATCATGGTCAAAGTGCGCTGATGTTGTTGCTTCAGGATATGAGAGAGACAAAACAGCAAGCAGAAATGATCCAAAAACTCACCGACTTTGATCCGGTATCCGGTTTCTGTAATCGTCCTGTCATTCTCAATGCACTGCACGAGCTCGTAGAGACACGGCCAAACCATTTTTCGTTTGTGTACATTAACAGTAAGACTCTCAAGCAAATTGCAGGGGTATACGGTCACCTCATTTTTGATGAAGTGATTCAATACATCGCATCCGCAATACGCGAGCAATTAGGGGCATTCCAAATAGGCCGAATTAGTGAGCATGAATTTATCGTTTTGATTCCAGATATCGAGCACCACCAAAAAGCGATAGATGCTACCAATCGATTACTGAATCATTTGTCACATAAGGTCCAGCTCTCTGGGATCATGATGTCATTAGACAGTAAAGCGGTGATGATGGACCTAAACATTACTCACCAATCTGTCGAGCATTTGCTGCTTGCAGCACGTTTCTCATCACAATCCGCTAAGGGTCGTCACTCTCACGAAGTATTAGTCATTGATGAAGAACTATCAGAGCAAGCGGAAACGTCTATGGTGATCAATCGCGATTTAGAAAATGCCATTAGACAAGATGCGATTAAACCTTTTTTCCAGCCTATCGTGGATGCTAAAACCACTGAAGTCATTAGCTTTGAAGCACTTGCTCGTTGGCAACATCCAACATTAGGGATGATTTCACCAGAAGTATTTATTCCGATGGCAGAACAAGGAAAACTTATCGTCGAATTGGGAGAGTCCATTCTCAAACAATCGTGCGAATTTATCAGTCGGCTTAATGGAGTTCGTCATGCGCAAGGTCTGTCGATGTTAAGCGTGCATGTGAACTTAAGCGCGCAGCACTTTTATCATTCAGGACTGATGCCCTACCTAAAAAAAGTGATGGCTCAATACAACCTCTCTGCGGGCCAGCTTGTGCTTGAAATTACCGAAAGTATGTTGATGGGCGGAGAAATAGAATCAATCCAAAGCATTCAAGACATCAAGCGACTTGGTGTTGGACTCGCTTTGGATGATTTTGGAACTGGATACGCATCATTCAGTAGTGTATGTAATTTTCCATTAGATATTGTGAAGCTGGATAAATCTTATATTGACGAGATTGAAACCAATGACAGAGCGAAAACACTGGTAAGAAACATTGCTAACATGTCTCAAGAGTTAGGCTTAACTATTGTCGCCGAAGGTGTTGAAAGCGCGAGCCAAGTACGCAAGCTTAAAGTTTGGAATATTGATGAGTTGCAAGGGTTTTACTTCCACAAACCGATGCCTGCCGAGCAAGCACTCGTTCAATTTTCTCGCCACGTAAACAGTTAGTCTCTCTCCTCTAAGACACATTAGGAAGGCAAAGTGATTACTGTCACTTTGCCTTTTTGTTGAACCTTTTCACACCAGACGCTCCACGATTAATGACTACCGATATTCATATTAAGGCCCGTAGCCTCAGATGTGCCATGATAAATGCTGATATGACTAATTCGAGTGATCAATTACTTATTTGCACTAGTATTACTGCGTATATACTTGAATTAGGTTTTCAAAAAGTCCCTGTGACCGCACAAGGAGGACTGCATGAAACGACTATGGATATGGGTCTTACCTTTACTATTGTTTGCTAGTCAAGCACTGGCCAATACTGTCTGGATTGTTCCCGTCAAAGGCGCTATAGGTCCTGCTACCAGCGACTATTTGTCTCGTGAGATAGAAGAAGCGCAACTCAACGGTGTTAGTTTAGTGATCTTAGAGATGGACACTCCTGGCGGCTTAGACAGCGCAATGAGAGATATTATTCACGCGATTACCACCTCCTCCACTCCAATTGCGACTTGGGTCGGCCCGTCAGGATCTAGAGCGGCTAGCGCAGGGACGTACATTTTACTCGCCAGCCACGTTGCTGCCATGGCTGAAGCCACTAACCTTGGCGCGGCAACACCCGTCGCGTTAGGTGGTGCCCCTCAGCCCCCTTCATCGGATGATGGCAAAGATCAAAACGCGGAAGAAACGTCAGAAGGAACCAACGAAAGTTCAGAGAAAGTTCCTGCGAAAACCGCGATGGAGAAAAAGGTGATTAATGATGCTAGAGCCTATATTAAAGGCTTAGCAAAGCTTCATGGCCGAAATGCAGAGTGGGCAGAGAAAGCAGTGAGCGAAGCAGCGAGTTTGGACGCCACAGAGGCATTGGAATTAAACGTTATTGATTATATAGCCAACTCACCAGAGGATTTAGTCAAAGCCATTGATGGACAAACTGTTAAAGTTAACAATCGTGATGTGACATTGTCACTGGAAAATCCCGTATGGATTGAAAGAACACCCGATTGGCGAGCAGAAATGCTAGCCGTTATCACAAACCCAAACGTCGCCTACATCCTGATGCTCATTGGCATCTACGGTTTGCTTCTTGAGTTTTACAACCCGGGCATTGGCTTACCCGGCGTGTTGGGTGGTATTTGTTTGCTCCTCGCCATGTACGCCTTACAAATGATGCCTGTGAACTACGCTGGGCTTGGTCTGCTGTTACTCGGAATTGCACTGATGATCGCAGAAGCATTCAGTCCGAGCTTTGGCATTTTGGGCTTAGGTGGCGTTGTCGCCTTTGTGCTCGGTTCCATATTCCTCATGGACAGTGAGTTGCCAGGGTTTCAGATCGCCCTTCCTTTAATTTTCGGTATTTCTATCTTTTCTGTCGCGCTGATCGTGTTGACGGTCGGCCTGCTGCTCAAAATACGCCGACGACGTGTGACAACAGGTTTAGAAACTTACCCTGGGAAAATCGCTGTCGTGAGCGATGACTTTATCGATGGCGAAGGGCGCGTTCAACTCGATGGTGCGCTATGGAGAGCCAAAACCAAAGACCATCAACAACTCAAACAAGGTGATCATGTCACCATTGTGAATGTGAAAGGGCTGACCTTAACCGTGATGCCTGATGACCGCCAAAATAAATAGGAGGCGCTTTATGATGCTCTATACTGTTGCGGTGATTGTGGTGCTGTTGTTCGCACTTGCGACCCAAATGTTTAAGGTTTTGAGAGAGTATGAACGTGGGGTTGTATTCTTTCTCGGTCGCTTTCAAGAAGTAAAAGGCCCTGGCTTAATCATTCTTATCCCATTCATCCAACAAATGGTACGGGTGGATTTACGTACTGTCGTTTTGGATGTGCCGACACAAGACTTGATAACCAAAGATAACGTGTCTGTGCGCGTCAATGCGGTTGTTTATTTTCGCGTAGTCGATCCTCAAATGGCAATTAACAACATTGAAAGTTACAGCGATGCCACCAGCCAGTTAGCGCAAACCACGCTGCGATCAGTATTAGGCCAGCATGAACTGGATGAATTACTTTCAGAGCGCGAGCGTCTCAATAAGGATTTACAATCCATCCTCGATCAACAGACTGATGACTGGGGCATCAAGATTGCCACAGTTGAAGTCAAACATGTTGATTTAAATGACAGCATGGTTAGAGCGCTAGCGCGTCAGGCTGAGGCAGAGCGTAACCGTCGTGCAAAAATCATTCACGCTACCGGTGAGCTAGAAGCTTCTAATAAATTAAAAGAGGCAGCTCAAATGCTCAACGAAGCGCCGAATGCGCTGCAATTGCGTTATATGCAGACACTCACGGAAATCACGACAGACAAAACATCAACTATTATCTTCCCTATGCCGATCAACCTTGTCGAAGCCGTCAGTGATATCGCCGAAGCGGTAAAAAAGAATAAAGAGACACAAGACAAATAAAAACCATATTCAAGGAAGTAACTACCTTACACGTTACTTCCTTGCTTTAACTTGCTTGTTTTCGAAGAGCATTTAGTTTCTCTTTTAGTGTTTGGAGCACTCCCGCTTCATTACCGACAAACCTGTGTTAAAACAAGCTCTCCACGCTGTTTCGACATCATCGTCGTATTCAAAATCACACTCTTGAACCGTTTCGATAAGGCTTTCAAACCAAACATCAATATCCTGTGGTTCAATGCCAATATCGGAACTCGCATGCTTCTTACCATATTTCTCCACCATCTTGTGCGCCTCGTTAGAGGTATCGGCCATCATAAAAAACACGATAGATCCTCTAAGCATTCGCACCTGTTGGTGCATGTCGACACCATCAAACTTTTGTCTGAAGCTTTTACTTTTTGACCATAAATTCTTGTAAAACAAGTCGAAAAAGCCTTGGTTCGCGATACAACGTTCATAACTATCGTTGAAAACTTGAATCACGTTCATGTTGCTCTCCATCACTCTCTTAATATGAGTGTAATTTAATAATCATCAAAAGCATCTAAATGATGATGCCCAACCCTATGAAGCACGCCAATTTTCAATAAAAAGTAAAAAGTGATTCAAATAAACACCCTCTTATCAATAAAAAAATATCCCGTATTATGAATCCATATTCGAGGTACGCATGGTTGTCGATGCTAAGCGCATCCTCATTTGTCACAAAAATAAAAAGGATACAAACGTGTCTCATCAAATCATTACTGATCTAAACAGCCGCTACACTGCTAAAAAATACGACGAAACTAAACGCGTTTCTCAAGAAGATATGGCAATCATCAAAGAAGCACTCCGTCTTTCAGCGTCTTCGATTAACTCGCAACCGTGGAAATTCATCGTGATTGAAAGTGATGAGGCCAAGCAACGTTTCCACGATACATTTGCAAATATGCACCAATTTAACCAGCCACACGCGAAAACCGCGTCACATACGATTCTGTTTGCGTACGATCCAAACTTCACCAAAGAGAAGTTCGCGAAACGTGTGGATGCCGAAGTAACGTCTGGCCACCTACCGGAGGAAATGTACAACAACTTTATGGGCGCCTACGCTTTTGCCGATGCAAATACGGATGAAAATGGCTTTAACGGAAACTGGACAAAAGCACAAGTCTATTTAGCGCTAGGCAATCTACTACACACATTGGCTCGTCTGGGTATTGACTCAACGCCGATGGAAGGCGTAGATCCAACACTGATTGGAGAAGTATTCAAAGAAGAATTAGAAGGCCATGTCTGTGAAGTTGCACTGGCGATTGGCTACCACAAAGACGGGGAAGATTATAATCATGGTCTACCAAAAGCTCGCCTTGCGATGGATGATGTAATTACGACTCTATAGTCGACCGTTTCCTTAGCTTAACTACTTAACTCATTGTTTAAACCAAAAAGAGCCGCACTAATGTGCGGCTCTTTTTTAGCTTGGCTTCAACTCTACTCTAACTTTATGCCACTTGCTCAGACTTAAAATTACCAAGCAATGCATCGTAAAGCTCGTTGTCGCTTAACACACCAACTAACTGGTTGTCCTCCACCATAAGCAGAGGCTGATTGCTGCGCTGCTTAAGCTCAATCGCTTCTCGCATACTGATTTCCGGGCTAACCTGAACCAGCGAATTTTCGTTTACCTCATCAAGGTTCGAAGAATCGCTCTTCCATTGAACCAACGACTTATCTGTACCCGCTAAGCTTAAGCCTTTGCTCTCTTGGGTCACCCAAATATCTTTGTCAGGGCAAATTAGAACACGCTCATCTTCACGAACTAAGTCGTCACGCATCAAAGAGCGTCCCTTAAGTACGTTCAATGGATTAGTGTGGGCAACAAAGTCAGCCACATAATCGTTTTCTGGAGCAAGAATGATCTGTTCTGGCTTGCCGTGTTGAATCAACTTTCCTGATTCCATAATGGCGATGTTGTTACCGATTTTAAGCGCTTCATCCAAGTCGTGGCTCACAAAAAGAATGGTTTTGTTTAGCTTTTCTTGAAGCAGAATCAATTCATCTTGAAGCTGAGCACGAATCAATGGGTCAAGCGCTGAAAACGGCTCATCCATTAACAAGATATCTGTGTCCATCGCGAACGCTCGCGCTAGGCCAACACGCTGCTGCATACCACCAGAGAGCTCGTGCGGGAATTTCGTTTCCCACTCAGACAAACCGACCATTTCGAGCTGTTCACGCGCTTTTTTACGGCGCTCTGCTTTGCCAATGCCTTGCATTTCTAGACCAAACGCAACGTTATCTAATACCGTTAACCATGGCATCAATGCAAACTTCTGAAACACCATGGATACGCGGTGAGTACGAAGGTGGCGCAACTTCTGTTCGTCACAGTTAGAGAGCTCAACCATGTCGTCGCCGTCTTTAATTTTCAGAGAGCCACGAGAAATTTCGTTCAACCCGTTAACTGTTCGCAGCAAACTTGATTTACCCGAGCCTGAAAGCCCCATCAAAACACAGATCTCACCCTGTTTCACGTTCAGCGAAACATTATCAACCCCAACCACTTGGCCAGTTTCGTCGATGATTTCTTGTCGAGACTTGCCTTGGTCTAGTAGTGCTAACGCTTGTGACTGCTGCTGACCAAAAACCACATCAAGATTTTGAATAGTAATAGCGTCCATGATTAAGCCTCCTTCTGGTTTGGTGCTTTACACAAGCGGTCAAGAATGATGGCGACGAGTACAATCGCTAAACCCGCTTCAAAACCTTGCGAGATGTTTACGGTATTCAGTGCACGTACGACTGGCTTACCAAGTCCATCAGCACCAACAAGAGCCGCAATAACTACCATAGAAAGAGACAACATAATACATTGTGTAACACCGGCCATAATACTTGGTAATGCCGCAGGTAACTCTACCTTAAACAGCAACTTCATGCGGCTTGCACCAAATGCTTTGCCCGCTTCAAGTAGCTCCTCCGGCACTTTAATAATACCGAGGTACGTCAATCGAATTGGCGCAGCGATAGCGAAAATGATGGTCGAGATTAGGCCAGGGACAATACCTAAGCCAAACAGAACCAAGGTTGGAATTAGGTAAACGAATGTCGGCACGGTCTGCATCAAATCGAGGATTGGTCGCAACAAGGTATATAACCAAGGACGGTGTGCCGCCATAATGCCCAACGGCACGCCAATTAATACGGAAATCGTTGTCGCTGCAAACACAAGGACAAAGGTTTCCAGCATTTCTTGCCAGTAACCAAGGTTGAGAATTGCGAGCAAGGCCAACACGATGAATACAACAAGCGGAATGCTGCGGTGTAAGAACCAAGCAATTGCCGCCGTCATAATGATTGGCGCTGCAGGTGGCATCCATTTAAAAATGTCCACCACGAAAAGAATGATCGTTTCAAGTGTAATAGAGATTGCATCGAAGAAACCCGATGCATTGATGGTTAACCAATCGACGCCAGTTTCCATCCATTGGCCCAACGGTAGTTTGTTGTCCGTAATAAAATTCAAAATAAAACCTTTGTGTTAATGAAGCGGGCATGACTGCCCACTTTCTTTTTCAAAAAAACGCGCTTAAAAACTGCTTAATTAAGCGTTGGTTTTTAAATAGTTTGTAATCGCTGTTACTGCGTCTTGACCATCCACCGTCTTAACGCCTTCTAGCCACGCTTCAATTTGTTCTTGGTTTGCGTTCAACCATGCTTGCGCTGCTTTCGACGGTTTCTGCTTCTGGTTGAGAATCGCTTCCATCAATTCGTTTTCCATTTCTAGGTTGAATTCTAGGTTTTTCACTAGCTGACCTACATTTGGACACTCAGCAAGGTAGTTTTTACGTACGTTTGTGTACACATTCGCGCCGCCGTAGTTAGGGCCGAAGAAGTCGTCACCACCCGCTAGGTATTCCATTTCAACGTTGCTGTTCATTGGGTGCGGGGCCCAACCTAGGTACACAATCCATTGGTTGCGGCGCGCAGCACGTGATACTTGAGACACCATGCCAGCTTCACTGGATTCAACTAGGCTGAAGTCTTTTAGGCCGAATGCGTTGCTATCAATCATTGATTGAATTAAGCGGTTACCATCGTTACCTGGTTCAATGCCGTAAATGCGGTCTTTAAATTTGTCGGCATGTTTTACTAGATCAGCGAAGTTGGTCACGCCTGCGTCATAAACGTATTTTGGAACCGCGAGTGTGTATTTTGCGCCGACGAGGTTCGCTCGTACGGTTTCAACGGTACCTGCATCACGGTATTTCGCGATGTCACCTTCCATCGTTGGCATCCAGTTACCTAGGAAAATGTCGATATCGCCATTGGCCATAGAAGAGTAAGTAACAGGTACCGATAGTAGATCGGTCTTCGTTTTGTACCCCAACCCTTTTAGCAGCTCAGATGTCACGGCGGTGGTCGCCGTAATGTCGGTCCAACCTACATCTGCAAAACGTACCGTTTCACATTGGTTAGCATAAGCGCCTGTTGCTAAAGTACTTAGTGCGATTGTTGAGAAGATTTTTGTCATCTTAGACATATTGAATTCCTTGTAATGATTACTGACTTTTTTCGTTTTTATGAGATCGAATCGAGCTCTCTTTTTGGCGGATGCATTCGTTGCATCTCTTGCCAGTTCGGTGCAATCCAAACTGGTGCGTTGTTCGACGTTTCCAGGGCGTTATCCAAAATCATGTCCGCGGCACGTTCTGCCACCATAATAGTTGGCGCATTTAAATTACCGTTCGGAATGGTTGGGAAAATAGAAGAGTCCACCACACGCAAGCCTTGAATACCGCGTACTTGGCATCGCTCATTCAAAACCGCTAATGGGTCATTGTCTGCGCCCATTTTGCAGGTACAAGATGGATGGTAAGCACTCTCGACATTCTGCTTTACCCATTCATCAATTTGTTCATCCGTTGTGATATTCAGACCCGGCTGGATCTCATCACCACGAAACTCATCCATGGCTGGCTGATTGAGGATCTCGCGAGTAAGGCGAATACAATCACGCCAATCCTGCTTATCTTGTTCAGTGGAAATGTAGTTAAACTCAATCTTCGGCTTATCATTCGGATTCGCAGAGACAACTTCGACCGAGCCGCGACTTTCGGGCTTGTTAGGTCCAACGTGCACTTGGAAACCATGACCGTCAAAAGCAGCTTGTCCGTCATAACGCATTGCCGCTGGCAAAAAGTGATATTGAATATTTGGCCACTTTAGTCCCTCACGAGAACGAATAAACGCACATGATTCAAAGTGGTTAGTAGCCCCAAGGCCTTTGCGAGTTAATATCCACTCAGTGCCAATCAAGCCCTTGCTCACCAAACCTAATTTGCTGTTGAGCGTGATAGGTTGCTTACAGTGATATTGGAAGTACACTTCTAAGTGATCTTGCAGGTTTTTACCTACCCCTTCCAACGGATGTTTCACCTCAATGCCAGCTTTTTCTAATACTTCTTTAGGGCCAATGCCTGAAAGCTGCAACAGCTGAACTGAGCCAACCGAACCAGCACTCGAAATCACTTCATGATTCGCAAAACATTGCTGAACTGAACCTGATTTTTCAAATTCAACACCAACCGCTTTCTTGCCTTCGGCGCCTGTTTCTTCTAGTAAAACGCGATGAACCGTCACTCGCTTCATTAGGGTGAAGTTTTTGCGTTTTTTAGCACGGCTTAAGTATGCATTAGAGGTTGAAGCGCGTACGCCTTTGTCAACGGTCATATGCATTGGGCCAAAGCCCTCTTGCTGATAGCCGTTGTAATCTTTTGTTTCTGGGTAGCCCGCTTCTTTGCCTGCATCAATAAAAGCTTGGTAGAGCGGGTTGAGCTTCATATCGTTGCCGTTACATGTGCCGACTGGGCCATTATCGCCTCGGTATTCATCTGCGCCACCGACCCAAGACTCTGCTTTACGGAAATAAGGCAAACACGATTGATAATTCCAGCCTTTAGCTCCTTCCTCTTCCCACTGGTCAAAGTCACAAGCGTGTCCACGAACGTAAACCATGCCGTTGATCGACGAACTACCGCCCAGAACTTTCCCGCGAGGACAATGAAGTTGACGGCCATCCAACCCTTGCTCTTCAACTGTCTCAAACTGCCACGCGTATTTTTCAGTGTTCATCGGGTAAGAAAGCGCCGTCGGCATTTGGATAAAAATACTTTTATCCGACCCACCCGCTTCGAGTAATAGGACCGAATATTGACCACTTTCACTTAAGCGATCCGCTAACACACAGCCGGCCGAACCCGCACCGACGATGATATAATCGTAGTGTTGTTGCATTTGATTCTCCTAGGAGTTAATACCAATCACAGTAGATAAGTGAACGAAATTAGCGTAGGAAAAATGCTTGAGAACAAGGCGGAAATTTTCGATAAGTAGTTAGCCTACAATCAAAATTGACAACGCAGTTATCGAGCATTTTAACAAGCTAAAGTGGTCAGTTATCTACTACGATTGGTATCATTTGTAAGGGCTTTCGAAGTCGCTTAGCTGAACCAGAACACTCTTCGTTTGCGTGTAATGTTTAAGGGTTTCGACACCGTTTTCACGGCCAACACCTGATTGTTTGTAGCCACCAACTGGCATTTCCGCAGGTGAGTCGCCCCATGTATTCACCCAACAAATACCAGCTTGAATTTGATGAATCACGCGGTGGGCACGAGATAGGTTTTGAGTAAATACGCCTGCAGCCAAGCCATAATCGGTGCCATTTGCACGCGCAATCACTTCCGACTCATCACGGAATTTCAGCACTGACATTACCGGGCCAAAGATTTCTTGTTGAACGTGGCTCATGTCATCATCGCAATCGACAAATACGGTTGGAGCAACAAAGTTACCATTGGCTAAGCCATTCTCTGTTACTTTGTAGCCACCAGTCAGTAACGTCGCGCCACTCGCTTTCGCGGCTTCAATCGCTCCTAAAACTTTCGATTCATGATCTTTAGAGATTAGCGCGCCAATCTGCGTGTTCTCATCAAGCGGATCGCCGACGACTAACAGCTCGGTTCGGGCTTTAAGTTGTGCGATAAAGTCATCATAAATACCTTCATGGACAAATACGCGTGTACCGTGCGTACAAACTTCACCTTGGGTGTAGAAGTTAGCCACCATGGCCGCAGAAACGGCATCGTTTAACTTCGCATCATCAAAAATAATCAGTGGAGACTTACCACCAAGCTCCATCGTTACTTGTTTTAGTGTCTTAGCGCTGTCACTCATGACGACTTTACCGGTGCCTGATTCGCCCGTGAACGATACTTTTGCGATGTCAGGATGCGCCGTTAGCATCTGCCCTACTCGGTAATCCCCTTGTACGACATTAAATACGCCATCTGGCATGCCCGCTTCTGAATAAATTTCTGCTAGCTTAAGCGCTGTTAATGGTGTTTCTTCTGATGGTTTGAAGATCATAGCGTTGCCCGCAGCCAGTGCTGGTGCCGATTTCCACATCGCAATTTGGATTGGATAATTCCAAGCGCCAATACCTGCGCAAATGCCCAATGGCTCGCGACGTGTGTAGAAAAACTGGTCTTCGCTGAGTGGCTGCTGTTCACCTTGCAAGCTTGGAGCAAGACCCGCATAGTACTCAAGAACATCGGCACCTGTTGTTATATCAACCGCGACAGCTTCTTGAATTGGCTTACCAGTATCTGCCACTTCCAATGCAGCCAGCTCGTCATTACGCTCACGTAAAATGGCAACGGCTTTGTGTAAAATACGGCTACGCTCGATCGCAGTCATTGCTGACCATGCAGCAAAACCTTTCTTTGCCGACTCAATCGCCGCTTCGAGATCGTCTTGGTTCGCTTGTTTAATGTTGGCCAATGGCTCACCATTCGCCGGATTGTAAGTGGTGAAGTGCTCATCTGAACACCCGTTGTACATCGCACCATTGATATAGTGTGCTTTCATTTCCATTTTGAAGACCTGTGACTTTTATATTTTTTCAGAATAAAACGTAAGTTGTTTGTCGAGATAGTCGTTGATGATGATTCTCGCTCTTTCTGCATCAATGCCTTGCGGGTTGAGCGTTCCGCGCAGCCAAATACCATCGATAAGTGACGCAATACCATGAGCAACCAGTTCGGCCTGCTCTGCATTTAATAATGCTTTGAGTTCTTTTCTTAGGTGGGACAATAAACGTCGTTCATTGACACGCTGCAAACGCTTAAGCTGTTCGTCATGCATTGAGTACGACCAAAACGCCAGCCAAGTCTTCGCAACTTGGTTTTCTGCCTGATAGCCGACAAAGTTACCGTCAATGATGGCATTAATTCTTTGGTGATGAGCATCACTTGGCAGCTCACGTAACTTCTGTGTGATGGTGGACGAAAGCTGACGCAAGATCTCTCGCATCGTTTCCTCCAACAACCCATGCTTACCACCAAAATAGTGATTGATAATTCCCGTTGATACACCTGCTTCTTTACTGATCAACGAAATACTCGCAGCGTGTAAACCGACTCTATCAATCACTGACATTGTCGCTTTCACCAGCTGTGGTTTTCTGATTTCAGGCATCCCCACCTTTGGCATTTTGCGTCCTTGTTATTTTTAATTGAACGGTTAGTTAAATATAAAATGCCTGAAAATTAGTTCGAACTCAAATCATTTTTTAAGAAAAAGGTTATTAACAAAGGAAGGAAAGTTGATGGTGTACGCAAAATTTCTATGCGATAACTTGTCGTGAAAGTCAAAGATGTGTTTAAAAACCCAAATAAAAACACAAACAAACCAATAACTTATTGAATCATCAATTTTTAACACACCTTTCAGAGAATTGTTTTTCGTGCCACAAAAATCCACACCAGAAAAATTTTACATCGACCACTAATCATTTCACCTGTATCGGCTTTGTTTGTATAAAAAACAGACATACTCGTGTGTTATAGCTTCGTATACACGAGTGACATTAGTACTTTGAAAATGGGGGAGATAAAACGAGTAGAAAATACTGAACGCTATGAGTATGTAATTCGATACTCTTAAGCGATTTTGAAGTAATCAGTAGGAAGGATGAGTTCAGGCTCACCGTTTGATGAGCCTGCATTCTTGATTTTATTAGGTCAGCTTGCGCCCTTTCACGCAGTTACGTCCATCCGATTTAGCTTGATAAAGTAATTTATCTGCCTGATCACAGAGTGATTTAAAATTCATCTCGCTATCTTCTGTCGTCACAACACCAAAACTACAGGTCACTCTCACTTCTTCATTCTGTTCCGTGACGAACCCATGCAAGGATAAAGCGCTACGTAATCGTTCAGCGGTAATGAGAGAGTCTTCATGATCGGTATTGGGCATCACAACAACAAACTCCTCACCACCAAAGCGTGCAACAATGTCATTTTCACGCACCGTCTCTTCTAGCACTTTGGCAACACCTGTTAGTACGGCATCACCGAACACATGTCCATAGGTATCATTTACCTGTTTAAAATAATCTACATCGATTAGCGCTAAACTTACCGGCCCCGACTGCGGCTTCTTTGGCACCATTTTCTGTTTATCGAGCTTGCTATCCACCCATTTGTTTAAAGCTAGGTAGCCGTACTTAACTTGCTCGACTTGCTCAGACACAAAATGCTGCACCTTTTCTTGCTTAGATTGAGGCGTCGGCTTTTCTTTGCGTTCACGTTTCGTCTCTACGGGTTTAGTAAACCAATCTTCTAAAAAACGGCGATTGAATAACCCTGTCAACGTATCTGTCTTTGCTAGGCGGCGCATTCTTAAACGTGATCGATTCACAACAAGGAATACCACTGCCATCAAAAAGAGAACACCAATGAGTGCTAGTAGCGCTTCACCCAATAGATAAAAGGTACGACGGTTATTTTCCAGTTCCATACGCTGCAACACGTTGTTCCAGTTGAGATCTTCGTTCTCATATTCAAGTCTTTCTAGCTCAAACAGCGTCTGCTGACGCTCAAGATTTTCAACTTCTCTTTGGTTGCTAAATTGGATGAATTTATCGTGATAGTTGCCGTAAGTTTTATACGCTAATTTAAAGTCATTGCTTCCCGCGTAGGCCATGGCAGCCACTTTTAGTAGTTCCATTTGCTGTTGCTTAACATATCGGCTCTCGATAATTTCCGGCAACATAGGCGCGATCATCGCTAGAAGTGTCTCAAACTGCTTCTGTTCTAGCATATATTCGGCTTGCAACAGCTTAAATGTCGCTAAGTAGGCGCTAGAGGTTTCTCTATACTGTAAGTTCTCCGCCAACTTTAAGTGGCGAACCATCTTATTTTCTTGGTTCGTCTCACGGTATAGCGCAGCAAGCTCGAGGTTAACTCGAAACCTAAAGCGCCCGTCACCAATGATTTGCGCGAGCTTTAGCGCTCTCTGATACGATACAATCGCCTCTTCATATTGGAACTGTGCCTTATGAAGCTTTGCTATCGTTAAGACGCTCAGCAGCTCATTGAACGACATGCGTCTATCCCTAAAATAACGGTACGCTTGTTCCAACAATGCTTCTGAACGGTCATAGCCCTGAATTTTGACCAGTACGTCACCAAGCTCTAGCGCCGCCCGTTCGACCAATCCTTGAACGCCAGAGGACTCAGCCGCATCCATTGACGACATAATTGCGGCATAGGATTTTTTAAACTCGCCCTGCTCATCGTAGTAACGTCCTTTTAGCAACAGGATCTCCGACTCGAGCTGCTTATCACCATTTTCACGTGATGTTTCCAACAAACTATCCAACGAAGAAAGCGCGGTATCGATATCGCTCTTTCCGACCATAGTTCGCATCTGAATCAACTTAAATAAGAGATACTCATGGCTTTGTGGACGCACAAGTTCCAACCCTTTTTGTGCGACGTTTTGGCTCTCTTCCGCGCGTCCAAGTAGCTCTAGAACCGTGGACTTTGCAAGCCAATAACGTACCAGTAGCTCTGTTGGTTGATTTTGTAGTAGAGAGTCTTCTTCTAACGCCTCAATCAAAGCCAAAGAGCTCTGAGGTAATGCGTAAATTTGATTTTCAATGCCTTCTAGCGACTGTAAAAACTTACCTTCTTGTTCAACCTTTTCTGCGGATGCCTGAATAGAAAAACACAGACACCCCAATAATAGTGGCATCGTCCTAAGCGAATGAAATAGTGACATTATTGCTCTTCCCTAATGGGTAGTTACTTCAGTGTAATAGAGAATTCTGGTTATTTTATTATTAAGGTAGCTGAAGGTTATTCAGCCAGCCTCATATTCCCATGTATTTTGCGCTGAATAATAAATCACCATCTTTAGATGTCGAAATGGTTTTCGGTCACAATATAATCAATAAGAGTATTTTTCATACCCCTAGAAGCAAAATCTCACTAATGAGACAAATAATTGTCTTGATTGTGAATTAATGTATTTACATAAAAATTAACACGAGAGCACTTATTCATACCAAAAATACAAAAGAGTTGTAAATGTAATCGGTACAGCAGCCGTTGCTAAAACATCCATTAAAAATTATCGATAGAAACAATATAAGAAAGGAGGAAGGAAGCGGACAATCAAGCTCGCTCCCCTTTTTAATATGAGGAAGGGCTACATTCGCATTCCGCCATCGACTTCGAATACTCTTCCAGTCACGAACTCATTGGTTAACACGTATTTGATGGTCGAAGAAATTTCATCAACAAGACCTAAGCGTCCGACAGGAATCATTTTGACTAAACGCTCCATCGCTTCAGGTTTTATTTGGTCCGTCATGGCAGTCTTGATGACACCCGGAGCAATCGCTACTGAGCGAATTCCGAAACGCCCTAACTCTTTAGCCCACACCGTAGCCATGGTGGCTACCGCCGCTTTGGATGCAGAATAGTTAGTTTGACCAATATTCCCCGCACGCGCGACGCTAGATATGTTGATCAGAACGCCTTTGCTATCGGTGTTCAGCATTACCTTGCTCGCTTCGCGGCCACACAGAAAAGTACCTGTCACATTCACATCCATAACAGACTGAAATTGTTCCAGCGACATCGCGTTAATCTGACCATCTTTAACTTTGATGAACATGCCATCGCGCATAATGCCTGCGTTATTGATCACGCCATTGAGTTGTTTGAAATCCGCTTCAATTTGCTCAAAAGCAGCGCACACTTCTTGTTCTTCCGTCACGTTCGCTACATAAAAACGAGTGGTGACGCCGAAAGATTCACACTCCGCTTTCGTTTCAGCCAGTTGATCTGAATTGAGGTCGATAAGCGCAAGGTGAACACCGCTTTCCGCTAGCGACAGCGCCATTTGTTTACCAAGCCCCTGCCCGGCCCCCGTGATCGCAATAACCTTATTTGCTAGATCCATAAGCACTCCTTAGGCCTGATTTTGCTTTTGGTAGAACTCAAACAAGCTTGAAAAATCTTTTTGTCCGTTGCCCTGACCGTTGTGAAAATTAAACAGGTTACGAGCCAAGCTGCCCATTGGTGTTGATGTTTGACTGGCAACCGCCGCTTCCATCGCAAGACCGAGATCTTTCGCCATTAACTGACTCATAAAGCCGCCCTGATAACCATTGCTTGCAGGCGTGTTTTCCATCACACCTGGGCACGGGTTGTAAAGCTCTAGCGCCCAGTTACGGCCTGAACTTTGCAGCATGATGTCAGACAGCACTTTGGGATCGAGTCCGTTTTCCATGCCTAAATTGAGTGCTTCACAAGTGCCGCTCATCAAAATGCCCAACATCATGTTATTGCAGATCTTCGCCACCTGACCGGCTCCGGCATCACCTGCATGAAAAATGTTTTTGCCCATGTGGCTAAGCACCACCTTGGCTTGAACAAAGTTCTCTTGTGAGCCGCCAACAATGAAAGTCAACGTACCTGCCGCTGCGCCCGCAACGCCACCAGATACCGGTGCATCAACAAAGCTGATGCCAAGCTGCAGCGCCTTTTCGCCAACCAAACGAGCGGTCGCTGGATCGATGGTCGAAGAGTCGATTAGCAGCGTTCCAGAATCTACGCTATCTAAGATCCCGTCTTGACCAAGATAAACACTTTGAACGTGTTGGCTAGCAGGTAGCATGGTGACCACCACGCTCGCACCTTGAACGGCTTGTTTTACCGAATCTGCACTCAACGCACCAAGTGCGGTAAGTTCTGCCACAGCGTTTGGATTCAAATCAAACACTTCGACGTTCAAGCCCGCTGTGAGTAGGTTCTTAGCCATAGGCGCGCCCATGTTGCCAAGGCCAATAAATGCAATTTTATCCATGTCGTATTTCTTCCTTGTCTAAAGTGCCACAGTGGCAACCGAGGATGCGGTCAGTGGGTATTCTGCTGAATCAATTGGCGCGAAGAAGCGTTCCAAAACTTGTGGCGTTACGTCAGAAACCGTGCGATGTTGCCAAGTCGGTTGATTGGTTTTATCGATAATCAGCGCACGAACCCCTTCCCTAAAATCACCTTCTAAGCCGCAACGTAACGTCAGATTAAATTCCATATCAAAACACGCTTTCAAAGAGAGGTTTTGATACTGCGTTAGCTGCTGATAAGTGATATTGAGCGATAACGGACTGCCATAATTCAATGCTTTTTGCGCATTGATGAACCACTTATCATCAACGTCGGCACTGCTGATTGCGCGAACAATCGAATCTAAATCACCCGAACAAAGCTGCTCAATCAATCCCGCATATGGCATCAACATCCCTTCGCTTGGCTCGCCCACTTGTACCGAACGCAGCACAGTGGCGATTTTTTCGTTGATGTTCGCTTCACCTTTCCAACTTACCGATGCAAGCAGATCCAACAGTGCTTGTTTGCTTTCTGGCTTTGCAATCCATTGGCTTAATCCCAACGCTTTCATGTCTGTCGCGTTAATTTGGCAAGCCGTCAAACTTAAGAAAAGTGCCAAATGTTTTGGTAACTGATTTAGGAAATAGGTCGCGCCTACGTCTGGGTAAAGGCCGATCTTGATCTCTGGCATCGCAAAGCGTGTGGTCGTTTCTGCAACGCGATGGCTGGCGCCCATAAATAAGCCCACACCGCCGCCCATCAGATAACCATGCCCCCACGCGATGATCGGTTTTGGATAAGTGTGAATAAGATGATCACAGCGATATTCGAGGTCAAAGAAGGTTTCCATCGCTGAAAACGCAGAATCAAAGTCTTGCTCTTTGTTTTCAAGTGCACGGTAGATCGCTTGAATATCACCACCAGCACAAAACGCTTTTTCACCTTGAGCATGCAAGAATACCGCGACGACGCTGTCGTCCGTTTGCCATTCATTAAGCTGTTTGTACAACTTCTCAATCATCACGTAACTCAACGCGTTGAGAGCTACTGGATTATCAAGCTCCAGCACACCAATAACAGATCCATCAGCGCACTTAAGCTTTGAAACATTTACTGTACCTGTCATTTGGCCTCCGCTAGCTGTTTGTCCATTGTGGCTTGCGCTTTTGCAAGAACGCATTCACACCCTCAGTCTGATCTTGTGTATTGAACAGCTGTAAAAACAGTTCACGCTCTGAAACCAATCCAGCCGCGTGAGTTTGGCTGCGTCGACCTTGAATGAGCGTTTTGCACGCAGAAATGGATTTCGGTGATTGGCCCGCAACACGCTGTGCTAGCTCCATAGCCGCTTCGAGTGCTTGACCTTTCGCCACCACCTCTTCGACTAAACCAATTTTTTCCGCTCGCTCGGCCGTCACTCGTTCGCCACATAGAATCATACGCTTCGCCCAACCTTCACCTACCAACGCGGTCAGGTTTTGTGTCCCTCCCGCACACGGCAACAAACCTACCGATGCTTCAGGAAGTGCCATTTGTACTTGTTCTTCTGCGATACGAATGTCACACGCCATCGCCACTTCCAGACCGCCGCCCATCGCATAGCCATTAATCGCTGCGATAGAAACCCCATCGAATGCAGAAAGCGCTTCAAACGCTTCACCAAATGCGAACGCCATGTCTGCTGCTTGTGATTTATCACCCGATGCAAAGTTATTAAGATCTGCTCCAGCAGAGAAGAACTTCTCGCCTTCGCCTGTTAAAACCAACGCATAAATAGAGCGATCATTGCTGAGTTCAATCGCCAACTCTTTGAGCTGATTTAGGGATTCAAGCGTCCAAGTGTTCGCTGGCGGATTACTAATCGTGAGCTTGGCAATATGCGCTTCGCGCTCTAATTTGATTTGTGCCGTCATAATCTTTCAGTCCTTTTTAATTTCTTTAGGTAAGGCTGTGTCTCGCTGACTAAAGCAGCTCAACGCCTTCCGTTAGTAATCGTCTTGCGACGATCAGACGCATGATTTCGTTGGCACCTTCAAGGATTTGGTGAACACGAACGTCTCGGAAATGGCGCTCGACTGGATATTCTTTGATGTAGCCATAGCCACCGTGAATTTGCAGCGCCTGATCGCAGACTTTAAAGCCCACATCAGTAGCAAAGCGTTTTGCCATGGCACAGTACGCACTTTTTTCTGCGTGCTGGGCATCGAGTTTAGCGGCAGCGAGTCGCACCATTTGACGCGCAGCGACCAGCTCAGTCGCCATATCAGCAAGCTTGAACTGCAACGCTTGAAATTGCGCCAGTGAACGGCCGAACTGTTTGCGTTCGTTCATGTATTGCTTGGCTTCGTTCAGTGCTTGTTGCGCAGTACCGACGGAACAAGTAGCGATATTTATTCGACCACCATCAAGGCCAAGCATGGCGAACTTAAAGCCTTCTCCCTCTTCACCCAACAGATAGTCAGCCGGAACGCGGACATTTTCGAAGGTGATCATGCGCGTTGGTTGGCAGTTCCAACCCATTTTGGCTTCTTTCTTACCGTAGCTAATGCCTTCGCAATCAGCAGGAACGACGAACGCAGAAACGCCTCCCGCTCCTTCGCCGCACGAACGCGCCATCACGACGAGAACATCTGTATCACCCGCGCCAGAGATAAACACTTTTGCGCCATTGAGGACAAACTCATCGCCGTCACGCACTGCACTGGTCGTCAGTGAAGCGGCGTCAGAGCCTGCATTGGGCTCGGTTAAACAGTAGGAAGCGAGCTTTTCACCCGAAATTAAATCCGCGCTAAATTGCTGCGCCACTTCCGCTTTGGCAAAGCTGGTGATCATCCACGTCGCCATGTTGTGAATGGTCATGAACGCCGTCGTCGCGGTGCAACCCATAGCCAACTGCTCGAAAATGATCGCCGCATCCAAACGAGACAATCCCAAACCACCATGCTCTGGCGGCGTATAGATGCTCAAAAAGCCAAGTTCACCTGCTTGACGCAGTACATCTTTAGGGAAATGATGGTTTTCATCCCACTCGGCCGCGTGCGGCGCTAACATTTGGTCTGCAAACTGCTTTGCTACTTCGGCAAACGCGAGTTGATCTTCGTTTAATTCAAAATCCATCTTGAAGTCCTAAGGTCTAATTCGTTGCACTTGAAGCCAAGCCATCTAAAGGTTTGAAAGGCTTGGCTAGAGGTATAGCTACTTCTGTGACTAGCTCAATTGAATGGTCATGTTTGGACCGCTTGGAATGTCATCTTCAAACCAACGCGCAGTGACAGTTTTCGTCTCGGTGTAGAAGCGAACCGCTTGTTTACCGTAAGCATGCAGGTCGCCGTAGAAGCTGCCTTTCCACCCCGTAAATGAGAAGAACGGCAATGGCACTGGAATCGGCACGTTAATACCTACGTTACCCACTTCGATATTGTGCTGATACTTTCTCGCGGCAGCGCCGTTCGCCGTGAAAATAGACGTACCATTACCAAAGCGGTTTGCATTGATCAGTTCAATAGCTTCATCTAGGTCATCCACTTCCATAGTTAACAGTACAGGCCCGAAAATCTCTTCCTGATAAATCGACATGTCTGTCGTCACATTGGTAAACAGTGTTGGACCGACCCAGTTACCGTTCGGGAAGCCAGATACTTCGCAATCTGTCCCATCCAGAACACAATTCGCGCCTGACGCTTTGCCTTCATTAATCAGATTCACCACTCGCTTCTTCGCTTGAGGGCTAATCAGCGGACCATAACCGGCGGTTTTATCATCCCACGCGCCAGGTTGAACCTGAGCTAACGCCTCTTTAAGCTCTGGAATCCATTCTTTGGTTTCGCCGACAAATACCGCCACCGAAATCGCCATACAGCGTTGGCCTGCGGCACCGACTGACGCGCCAACTAGGTTATTGATGACTTGCTGCTTGTTTGCATCTGGCATGATGACCATGTGGTTCTTCGCACCCGCAAATGACTGCACGCGCTTTAGGTTGTCCGTACCCGTTTTGTAGATGTACTCACCAACTGGCACTGAGCCGACAAAAGAGATCGCACGAACGACTGGATCAGTCAGAATACGGTCGACTTGCTCTTTGGTGCCGTGGACAATTTGCAACACGCCTTTTGGTGCGCCTGCCTGTTCAAACAGCTCCGCCAGTTTCATTGCCGTTAATGGCACTTGCTCTGACGGTTTCAAAATAAAGGTGTTGCCACAAGCGATCGCCATTGGGAACATCCACAATGGAATCATCGCAGGGAAGTTAAACGGTGTGATGCCAGCACAAACACCGAGCGGTTGAATGTAAGAGTAACCATCAATATTGGTCGCGACGTTTTCCACCGTTTCGCCCATCATTGAGCTACAAATGTTCGCCGCTTGTTCTACCACTTCAATCCCGCGCCAAACATCACCTTTTGCATCCGCTAGAGTTTTGCCTGTCTCACTTGAAAGCAATATCGCCAACTCATCGTGTTGCTCTTTTAGCAGGTGTTGGTAACGCAGCATCAATCTCGCACGCTCCGGCGCTGCAACTTCTTTCCAACGCTTAAACGCCTCTGTTGCGCTAGCGATCGCCGCATTCATTTCTGATTCCGTGGCACAAGGTACTTGCGCAATCACTTCGTTGGTTGCCGGGTTAGTTACATCTAGCCATTGTTTTGAGTCGGAGATGGCAAATTCACCACCGATATACTGCTTTACTTGTTCTGTCATGATGACATCCTTGTATTTTTCAGCGTTTCACTGACTACTGTTATGTAAGTGAAACTTTTTTGAGAATGAATTAGCAGATTTCAATCGCGATTGCGGTAGCCTCGCCGCCACCAATACAAAGCGATGCAACGCCACGTTTACCGCCTGTTTGTTTAAGAGCGTGAATCAAAGTCACGAGGATTCGGTTACCACTCGCACCAATTGGATGCCCCAACGCACAAGCGCCGCCGCGAGGGTTCACTTTGCTCTCGTCCAATTCGAGTGCTTTCACCGCGTATTGAGCGACAAGGGCAAAGGCTTCATTGATTTCCCAAAGGTCCACGTCTGATTTGTCCCAGCCCGTTTTTTCCAGCAGCGTTTCAATCGCGAATACGGGTGCGATGGTGAACTCATCAGGCTGTCTTGCATGCGTGCTGTACGCGACAATTTTGGCTAGAGGTTGAAGGTTTTCCTGACGGCCAAATTCACTATCAACCAATACCATTGCCGATGCACCATCAGAAATAGAACTGGAATTTGCTGCCGTTACGCCGCCATCTTTGGTAAACGCAGGTCGTAAGGTGGGAATTTTATTGACGTCGAGTTTGCTCGGTTGCTCATCGTCTACCACCAAGGTTTCGTCGCGTCGACTTTTTACGTTAACAGGCACGATCTCTTCTTTGAACAAACCTTGCTCAATCGCTTGCTGCGCACGAGTCACCGACTGCTGCGCCCAGATATCCATACTTTCACGGCTGAACTGATACTTTTGCGCGGTTTGTTCGGCAAAGACACCCATCAATTCGCCTTGGTAGGCATCCTGCAAACCGTCATAAAACATATGATCAAGCACTTGCTCATGGCCTAAGCGGAAACCATCACGCGCTTTCTTAAGTAGATAAGGAGAAGAGGACATGTTTTCCATACCGCCAGCGATAACCGCGCGCGCGTTACCAGATTGAATAAGATCATGTGCCAGCATGACGGTTTTCATACCCGAACCACAGACTTTGTTCAGTGTCGTACAACCGATCGATTGTGGCATTTCTGCTTTAAGACTTGCTTGTCTTGCTGGCGCTTGCCCCACGCCAGCAGGTAAAACGCATCCCATCAACACTTCGTCTATTTTTTGCACATCGAGTTGGCTTTCGGCTAGTGCACCTTGGATGGCTTTCGCACCGAGTTCCGTGACATCTGTTGAAGCTAATGCACCTTGAAAAGAGCCGATAGGCGTTCGCTTGGCGGCAACAATCCATGTTTCATTTTTCATTCCATTAACCTTTTGTTGACGTTTACGTCATAACTATACTAACATTTACGTTAACGTCAAGTTTGAGGTTATTGTTTGTTCGAGTGACTATTTTATTTCGAGTAAATACGAGTGATATCAAGGCTCAAGAGTGGATGTTGTTTATTTACTTTAACGTTAACGAATTGTATATTCGTATGAATGTTATACGAAAGTCGTAAGGTTAAGGAATGAACACATTTAAGATCAGCGAGCTCGCGAAAGAGTTCGACATTACTACCCGAAGTATTCGCTTCTACGAAGATTTAGGTCTCCTAACTCCGGAACGTAAAGGCAACACACGAATCTACAATGGTCGCGATCGAATTCGACTAAAACTGATTTTGCGAGGTAAGCGATTGGGCTTTTCTCTTGCAGATATCAAAGAGTTATTTGAACTCTACGATACCGATCAAAGTACTGAGCAGTTGAACTATATGATTCGGTTGATCGAAGAGAAGAAGGCAGCATTGCAACAGCAAGCAAACGACATTCAAGCGGTAATGATGGAGTTAAATGCTGCGCAGTTGCGATGCCAAAACACACTGAGATCCATGAAAGGCGAAAAAGTCACCTAACACCTCAGCTCTGGGATGTAGGTGACGTAAAGGCAAGGACACGCAATGAAATCTACCTACTCTTCCCTGAACTTTGTTTATGACGAAAATACCGATTTGCTTCGCGGGCAAATCAATAGTTTTGCTGCAAGAGAAATTGCGCCGCTAGCGCAATCTATCGACCAATCTAACGACTTTCCAAACCATCTTTGGTCCAAACTGGGTGACATGGGTCTTTTAGGTGTGACCACCAGCGAAGAGTTTGGTGGTGCGAACATGGGTTATCTCGCCCACGTTATCGCTATGGAAGAAATCAGTCGAGCATCCGCTTCGGTTGCGTTAAGTTACGGCGCTCACTCCAATCTTTGTGTCAACCAAATCCACCGCAACGGCACACAAGCACAAAAAGAAAAATACCTACCAAAACTCATCTCCGGTGAACATATCGGTGCCCTTGCCATGAGTGAACCCGGTGCAGGCTCAGATGTGGTCTCTATGCAGCTTAAAGCGGAACGTAAAGGCGATATATTCCTGCTAAACGGCAACAAAATGTGGATCACCAACGGCCCAGATGCGCACACCTATGTTGTCTACGCCAAAACCGACCCAAGCCAGCACTCCAAAGGCATCACGGCCTTTATCGTAGAACGCGGATTCCCTGGATTTACTCAAGCACAAAAACTCGACAAGTTGGGCATGCGCGGCTCGAATACGTGTGAGCTGGTCTTCCAAAACTGCGAAGTCCCTGCGGACAATATTCTCGGCGAAGAAAACCAAGGCGTGAAAGTATTGATGAGCGGCCTCGACTACGAACGTGTGGTGCTTGCCGGCGGCCCACTTGGCATCATGCAGGCGTGTATGGATATCGTTGTGCCTTACATTCACGACCGTAAACAGTTCGGTAAATCCATCGGTGAATTCCAGCTAGTTCAAGCAAAAATTGCGGATATGTACACACAAATGAATGCCGCTAAAGCGTATGTTTACGCCGTCGCTGCCGCTTGTGATCGCGGTGAAACCACCCGTAAAGATTCTGCTGGCGCGATCCTCTACAGCGCAGAGCTGGCAACCAAGATGGCACTGGATGCGATTCAACTACTTGGCGGTAACGGCTACATCAACGAGTTTGATACTGGTCGTTTGTTGCGTGATGCCAAGCTGTATGAAATTGGTGCGGGCACTTCAGAAATTCGCCGCATGCTTATTGGTCGCGAATTGTTTAACGAAAGCGCCTAATCATCATACCTAGGCGCTCTGACTCTAAATAACTTCCTTATTCAACCTAAATCTTATTCAACATAGATAAAGACGGGTGGTGTCACCCGTCTACCGAATGGAGATCGGCTATTTATGGCTTGTTTGACGACCAAAATTAATACCCATTCAGAGCAGTATCAGGAAAACTACCGCTCTATGGCGTCGCTTGTAGATCAACTTTATACCGTGACTGCCCAAATAGAAGATGGTGGCGGTGAGAAAGCTAGAGAACATCAACAGAAGAAAGGCAAACTTCCGGTACGTGAGCGCATTCTTGCCCTACTCGACCCTGGTTCGTCCTTTCTAGAAATTGGTCAGTTTGCTGGCTGGGATGTGTATCCTGATTACGTTCCATGTGCTGGTGTGGTCGCGGGTGTGGGTGTGATTGACGGCACCGAGTGCATGATCGTCGCCAACGACGTGACGGTAAAAGGCGGCAGTTACTACCCACTTACGGTGAAAAAACACTTACGCGCACAGGAAATTGCAGAAAAATGCCAACTGCCGTGTGTTTACTTAGTCGACTCTGGCGGCGCTAACCTACCCCGCCAAGATGAGGTATTCCCAGATAAAGACCATTTTGGCCGTATTTTCTACAACCAAGCCCGTATGTCGGCCAAAGGCATTCCACAAATTGCGGTGGTCATGGGGCTATGTACCGCTGGCGGCGCTTATGTTCCTGCGATGTGTGATGTTTCCATCATAGTCAAAGAACAAGGCACGATTTTCTTGGCAGGTCCACCTCTTGTAAAAGCAGCGACAGGTGAAGAAGTCAGCGCGGAAGATCTTGGTGGCGCAGACGTTCACTGCCGTACCTCTGGTGTGGCGGACTATTACGCAGAAAATGATCACCACGCGTTAGAGTTGGCAAGACAAGCGGTTTCACAAATCAACCACTTGAAACCCGTTCAACTCAAGCAAAAAGCACCACAGGAACCACGTTTTCCTGCCAAAGAGCTGTACGGCATCGTCGGAACCGATCTTAAAAAGCCGTTTGATGTTAAAGAGGTCATTGCCCGAATTGTTGATGATTCCCAGTTCGATGAATTTAAAGCCTTGTTCGGCGAAACCTTGGTCTGTGGCTTTGCCCATATTCACGGTATGCCGATTGGCATTGTCGCTAACAACGGCATTCTATTTTCGGAATCAGCACAAAAAGGCGCGCATTTTATTGAGCTGTGCGCACAACGCAAAATTCCTCTGCTCTTCTTGCAGAACATCACGGGCTTTATGGTCGGTCAGAAGTACGAAGCCGAAGGCATCGCCAAACATGGTGCGAAAATGGTAACTGCTGTTGCGTGTGCAGACGTGCCGAAGTTTACCGTGGTTATTGGTGGATCGTATGGCGCAGGAAACTACGGCATGTGTGGCCGCGCTTATGATCCAACCATGATGTGGATGTGGCCAAACGCACGTATTTCCGTAATGGGTGGAGAGCAAGCGGCTGGCGTGATGGCGCAAGTGACCCGCGATATCAAAACGCGCAAAGGCGAAAGCTGGAGCGCGGAGGAAGAAGAAGCGTTCAAACGTCCAATTGCGGAGCAATATCAGACTCAAAGCCATGCATACTACGCCAGTGCACGCCTGTGGGACGACGGCATTATTGACCCTGCGAAAACCCGTGATGTTATCGGCATTGCTCTGTCTGCTGCGCTTAATGCGCCAATACCAGACAGTAAATTTGGCATCTTCCGTATGTAGTCGGATACAAAGCAAAGCCTAACTCCTCGCTATCCATCAATGATGAATAAAGTGCTGATTAGCGAGTATTGGAATATCAGACAAAGGAAGTCACATGACCGGACTACTGCTTGAAAAAGACAGCAATGGCGTTGCCTGGTTGAGCCTGAATCGGCCAGAAAAACACAACGCGTTTAATGACGCATTGATTACATCACTAATTGAGACACTAGAACAGCTCGAAAAGGACGATTCTCTCCGTGCACTGGTGTTAAGTGCACAGGGAAAACACTTTTCTGCGGGTGCGGATCTTGGCTGGATGCAGTCAATGGCCACCAAAAACGAGAGTGAAAACCTGCAAGATGCACAGCAACTAGCAAAACTTTTGCATACGCTGGATACCTTTAGCAAACCGACTATTGCTATGGTGCATGGCGCTGCATTTGGCGGCGCACTTGGGCTTATCTGCTGCTGCGATATCGCTATTGGTACACCTGAAAGCCGCTTCTGTTTGAGTGAAGTAAAGCTCGGTTTATTACCCGCTACCATCGGACCTTACGTAATCCGAGCGATTGGACAACGACAAAGCCGACGCTACTTTTTAACCGCCGAACTGATTGATGCCGAGACTGCGCTTTCGATGAACATTCTTCATCAGATCAACTCTCAGCCAAGAGAAGCCGTCAACCGTATCATTGGTCACCTGCTTAACAACGGTCCACAAGCCATGCAGGCAGCAAAAGCACTTTGTTTACGTTGTGATAACCAACCTATCGATCACTCATTAATTGAATACACTAGCCAAGCCATAGCAACCGCCCGCGTGTCCAGCGAAGGACAAGAAGGACTAGCTGCATTTTTTGAAAAGCGCGCCGCCAATTGGAGGAATCATGTTTAAAAGAATACTGATCGCAAACCGCGGTGAAATTGCTTGCCGAATCATTAAAACCGCAAAAAGCATGGCCATCGAGACAGTTGCCGTCTATTCCGAAGCGGATCGCAGCAGCTTACATGTTAAACAAGCAGATTTCGCTGAATTTATCGGCCCTGCTCCGGCGAGTGAGTCTTATCTTGATATCGATGCGATTATCGGTGCTGCGAAAAAATGGCAAGCTGATGCTATCCACCCTGGGTATGGTTTTCTCTCCGAGAACCCAAAACTAGCCAAAGCGTGCAGCGAAAATGGCATTGTATTTATTGGCCCACCTACCAGCGCAATTGAGGCAATGGGTTCGAAGTCGCAAGCCAAGGCCATTATGTCAGAGGCGAACGTGCCTTTGGTTCCGGGTTATCACGGTACAGACAACAGCGTTGAGCACTTATTAGCGGAAGCGGAAAAAATCGGTTACCCAGTGATGCTTAAAGCAACACAAGGTGGCGGCGGTAAAGGCATGCGAGTGGTCAATAGCGCAGCCGAAATGCCCTTGGCCATCGACGGTGCGCAGCGTGAAGCGCTTTCAAGCTTTGGCGATAAGCAGCTTCTAATCGAAAAATGCATATTGCAGCCTCGCCACGTTGAAGTTCAGGTATTTGCTGACCAACATGGCAACTGTGTTTACCTGTCTGACCGCGACTGTTCCATTCAGCGTCGTCACCAAAAAGTAGTCGAAGAAGCGCCTGCTCCCGGTCTTAGTGATGAACTGCGTAAACAAATGGGTAAAGCCGCGGTTCAGGCCGCTCAAGCGATCGACTATGTTGGCGCTGGCACGGTTGAATTCTTGCTCGATAGCCGCGGTGAGTTCTACTTTATGGAGATGAATACCCGTCTGCAAGTTGAACACCCTGTCACCGAGTTGATCACTGGCGTTGATTTGGTTGAATGGCAATTCAAAATCGCAGCTGGTGAGTGTTTACCGATCTCGCAATCCGAAATCACTCATAACGGCCATTCAATCGAGCTGCGAATTTACGCCGAAGATGCCGACAACGACTTTATGCCGTCGACTGGCCGCATTGATTATTTAAAAGAACCCGTATCAGACAGTAATGTCCGCTTAGCGTGCGTGCGCGTTGATAGCGGTGTTACCCAGGGCAATACCATTAGCGAATACTACGATCCAATGATCAGCAAAATGATCGTCTGGGGGCAAACTCGTGATATCGCGCTAAAGCAGCTTAAGCAGGCGTTAACTCAATATCACGTACGTGGAGTAACGACAAACATTGGTTATCTGCACAGTATTATTTCGCAGCCAGCCTTTGCCGAGATTGAGCTCGATACAGGTTTCCTCGTCACACATCAGCAAGGCATCAGCGCGCAACAAAATGTGTCGGACTCTATCTGGCTAACGTTGGCTGCCGTTGCTCGCTGGAATGATCTCATTTCAAAATCAGGCAGCTCAACGTTACCCGCCCCAACCGCACAAGGTTTTAGGTTGTCAGTTGACAACGTCTATCGATTTAACTTCACGGATACCAATGCCAACCATCATGTACGTTTGCAACAATCATCGCAGGATACAGGTTCTCACTTCACTATCCGATGCGGCGAGGAGTTGCATCAGGTCATCCTGCTTGAAAGTGGCAACCCGTTTATCGTCGATATTGATAATGAGCGTCACACCTTTAATGCAGTTAGCGACGAACAAAAGACAACGCTGTTTTATCTTGGTCAGCAACGTACGTTCGCTCATCAACCAAGTTTTGAATCACCAAAAGGCAAAGACGACGAACTTAGTCCAACCGCACCACTGAACGGCGTTATCTCGGCGGTCATGGTGAATAAGGGAGACAAAGTAGCGGCTGGCGATCCGATGTTAGTGCTCGAAGCGATGAAGATGGAATACACCATTACCTCTCCGGTGGCAGCGACCATTGATGAAGTGTTTTATCAACATGGAGACCAAGTACAGCACGGTTCCATCCTGCTGCATTTGGCTTCTACGCCAGAAAGTGGTTGTGCCGATAAGGAGCGCGAATATGCTACCAGCGAAGGTTAATATCGTCGAAGTCGGTGCTCGCGATGGCTTACAAAATGAAACGGCAGTGACGCTGGTCGATAAAATCCGTTTTATCAATCAGCTAAGCAACAGTGGTTTAAAACATATTGAAGCGGGTTCTTTCGTCTCACCTAAATGGGTGCCACAAATGGCCGACTCTGCTCAGGTGTTTGCGGGTATCACACAGCAACCAGATGTTGTTTACAGCGCGCTTACTCCCAACCTAGCAGGGTTAGAACGTGCGCTGGAAAGTGGCGTAAAACAAATTGCGATATTTGGCTCCGCTTCAGAAGCGTTCAGCCAGAAAAACATCAACTGCAGTATTGCGGAAAGCCTAGCCCGTTTTGAACCCGTTATCGAACTGGCGAACCAACACACCATACCTGTGCGCGGGTACTTGTCTTGCACTATGGTTTGTCCCTACGAGGGAGAAATAAAACCAGAGCAAACCACAGCGGTAGCGAATGCGCTGTTTGATATGGGATGCTATGAAATATCTCTGGGCGATACTGTCGGTAAAGCAACGCCTAATCGCGTTATCGCCATGCTGGATTCGCTGTTAACGCAACTGCCAAAAGACGCGCTCGCGGTACATTTTCATGACACCTATGGACAAGCTTTGGCCAATATTTACCAAGCCTTGTTAATGGGCATCAACACCATTGATAGTGCGGTTGCTGGTTTGGGCGGCTGCCCTTACGCGAAAGGTGCCAGTGGCAATGTTGCAACGGAAGATGTGCTTTATCTTTGTGAGCAACTTGGGATTGAAACAGGCATTGATCTTAAAATAATCAACCAAGCAGGTTGGCAAATTTGCCGAGCCTTAGGTAAACGGCCGATGTCGAAAGTGGCGTTAGCATTGGGTGATCCAAACAGCTTGTAAATTGCTCAACCCACGATACACAATTACAAACGAGCATGTTTAATAACATGCTCGTTTTTTTGAGCCGATTTAATCTAACCGAAACACTAAACAGAGGCGTGCTTTTCCTCTGCAAGGGTGTGGCATCCCCACTTCGCAATCATATTAAGCAAATCACTTTTCTGAACTGGTTTTGTCAGGTAATCATCCATACCTAATGCGATACTTTTTTGTTGCTGCTCTTGCATCGCATGTGCGGAAAACGCGACGATTGGACACCAAGGAAACGCACCACTTTCCTGTAACTCACGAATGTCTTTTGTCACGCCAAAACCATCTTTGTTTGGCATAGAAATATCGGTAATCACCAAGTCCGGAGAAAGCTGTTTATAAAGTTCAACGGCTTCAACACCATCTTCCGCCAACGTCAGTTTAACACCTGTGTCTTGCAACATTTTTTCAATCAATATTCGATTGATATGGCTGTCTTCTGCGACTAATAGGTGCAGGCTAGAAAAGTCAGGATTCTCATCTGAGGCAAGTTCTCGACGCTTTTGTGTCTTAGTAGAAAACAGAGCTTGCAGTTTATGCTGCGTGACCGGTTGCGGCAATAAACGATCCCGCTCGCACGACCATGCCTGCCCTTCCTCCATCACGCAAGGTGCAAGGAACAGTACCCGTTTGGCAGCGGATTCTGTCGCATCAAGCTCATAGAGCTCATCTCTATCTTGAGCATTGTTTACACTCGCGAGGATACGATCAAAACCATCCAATTTTTTACCCAAAGACTGCGCAGTTGACCAATCGTTGGCATGAGTAACTTCAATGCCAATCTCTTGAGCTAAATGTATCAAGTGTTGCACGCGCGGTTGATAATCATCAATAAACAATAGTCGATTTGCACTCAGCTCTATCGGATCGGAAAGAAGCTGACTTTGCTTAGGCAACTGCAAACTAAAGCTAAAACACGACCCTTTTCCAAAATCTGAATGCACACAAAGCTCGCCGTTGTACATGCTGATCAAACGTTTTGAGATTGCCAACCCCAAGCCTGTACCTTCATGGCGTCTTGTCGCGGAGGTATCGACCTGCTCAAACTTATCCATAATATGAGCCAATCGATTTTCGGGAATACCAATGCCCGTATCACTCACGGAAAAATCAAAACCGTGCTCACTTTCTCTGACTTTGAGTAGCACATGGCCTTCATCTGTGAATTTCACCGCATTACCGATCAAGTTAAGCAAGATTTGATTAATCCGACCTTTATCACCGACCACGACCGTATTCATGGCCAATGGCATATCAACCAACAACTTGAGGTTCTTTTTATCCGCCTGATAGGCACACAAAGCGGTGCAGCTCTCGACGAGTGAACGCAAGTCAAACTCCTCTTCAACTAACGTCAACTTGCCCGCTTCTACTTTGCTGTAGTCGAGGATGTCGTTAATGATGGTCACAAGGTTATTGGCAGATTTGTGCAGCAGGAGCAATAACTCCCTTGGCTCTCGACGGTTTTCGTTCTCAAGCAATATCTCGCTGATCCCCATGATCGCGTTCATTGGGGTGCGAATCTCATGGCTCATGTTCGCCAAAAATTCCGATTTGGCTTGCATCGCCTTTTTCGATTTATCTAAAGCAGACGACAGACGCCTCTCCATCCTGCGCCTGTCGGTGATGTCACGCTCTACCGCAATAAAACGTAACAGCCCGCCATCTTCATCAAACACAGGAGAGAGCTCCAACTCGACCCAATACGGGTGCTTCGACTTGGTATAGTTGAGTATTTCAACCCTAATAGGAGAGTGCTTACGGACACTGTTTGAGAGCAATGCCACCGTATTTGGATCTGTGTCTGGCCCTTGGAGTAACTCGCCCGGCGATTTGCCAATAACTTCTTCCAACGTATATTCGGTTAGCTGTTCAAACGCAGGGTTTACCCATGCAATAGTGCCGTCAGGGTGAGTAATGATAATGGTATCACGCGCATGTTCAGCAACCTCAGCAAGCTGCGATATTTTGGCCGATAACTGTTGCTGGGTTTGATGCTCTTGCTGAAGTTTAGTTTGCGCTTGCGCTAAAGAGCGTGACATTTGGTTAAACGCTTCGCCAACACGTGTAACTTCGTCATTGCCTGAAATCGAAATTTGCGAACCCGGACCTTGCTGTGAAACCTTGATTACCCCAGTACGAAGAAGATCGAGCCGCTTCATCAAATAGCTACCGAGAGCATACGAAAACATGGCCACCAGCGACATTTCAATAAAGGCGATAACCAAACTTGCTTGAGTCGCAAATGAAAGAACTTGATGTACATGTTCAACATTCACACCCATTTCAACCTTACCGAAAGTCTGCTCTCCAAGAGTAATCTCTTGCGCAACATCGTAAACTCCATCGGTCACATCAAACGGTCTCACACCAGTATCAACACCGCTGTAATCCCCCTGTAGCGTCAGCTCGACGCCATCTTGGTTAACAATACGAATATAAGCCAGCTCGCGCTCACTCACGACAGAGCGAGCAAAACTGTCTAGATAGGCTAAGTCCGTCGCAATCACCGCATCTCTCGACGCCTGAGCAAATACACTCACCAAGTGTTGGCTCCCAACCTCGAGGCTAGTCTCGTTGGAACTTTCCAACCAATTAAGCCCACTAATGATGAGTACACCGAGCGCAAGGGCCTCAATAAGAGCAATGCCAAGTATCGTTTTCGAACGCAGCGTCATAGGACAACCATTTATCTTGAGATTCCCAATTGAACAACATCTTGCCAATCTTGGTCTTGTGCAAGCTGTAACCCGTCAATGTTGAGTAAAGTAAAACTCTCCTGTGCTTTTGGATCGTCATTAAGTTGCGAAATTGCCTTTCGTAAGGCAAGAGTAATCTCTTCATCGACATTATTTGAAACCGCAATAGCATGAGGCGTATAACCAGCAGTTGTATAAATGATGCTAAGTTGGTCTTTTATTTCACTCGGTAAGCTCTCAAAGGTACGCTTCACGCCACCACCAGCAATGTACAAACCTTTAAGTACCCCCAAATAGACTGAGTCGTGCGAACCGACGTATTTAGGCGTAAACTTGATGCCTTTCCGCGCCAACTCTGATTGTGTGATGATAGAAGCAGCAAATGCTCGTGGGGCAGGAAAAGCGATGGTCTTGTCTTGCAGCTCATCAAGGGAAACCGACTTCCCTCGCCTTGCTACAATAATGCCTGTGATGCGCTTATTCTTCGCTCTTGATAAAGCCGTATAACCTGGGTTTTGATTCACCAACGTAAAGTGATATGGGTTCATGTATGCAATGTCGTAGGCTCCAGCCATCAAGCGTGCTTCGAACGTGGGAATATCACGTGCCGTGGCAAACTTAATCTCAACGCCAGCAAGATCTCCCCAGCGTTGCAGTAATGGCTGCCATTGTTGCACTAGTTTGGTCGCCGACTGTTGCGGTACGACACCAAAAACAATGGAAGGTTGAGCAACGACAGAAGGTGACCATGTGCATAACACCATAAGCAACGTAAATATTCGCTTGTGAAGCCGCCAAATCAACGTCTTTAGTTGGGAGTTCAACAAAATCATCTCCTTATGTTTGTCTTTCGTTAAAGATAGATAGCTATCTGAAAGATTGCGAATTATCGGATTAAATTGCCTCGTGTCTCAGATACCATTTATACTCAAATGAACACCTACAACAGGAGCAGGTAAATGCTTATTACATTTCGTTGCCATAGCCACTCGAACGTCACTATGTTTGGCGATATTGCGATAAAGATGATCAAAATGATGGGGCATAGTGGCTCAGTACCAGGGTCAATTTCCGCTCAAGACATCCCTGATGCTCTATCTAGATTGACCTCCGCTCTCGCAGCACAAGAAGCGATAGAGCAGAACAACAGTCAAGCAATGGAAGAAGATGAGGAGCAAGAGGAACAAACGGTCAGTTTAGGACGCAGAGCATTTCCACTTATTGAGCTTTTAAAATCGGCTATTAAAGAAGAATGCGAAGTGATGTGGGACAGCCAATAAATGCTCCAAATCAAGCTGTGGAGAGGAAAGCAACATCCAATCTATACTTTCCTCCCCTGCTAAAAGGAACTCACCCAATTCACTTCACTCCTCTATTTGAATGACTCTTAACGAGTGCTTACTCAAAACTAACCTATTGAATATAAATCAGTGATAAGCCTCTGATTTTATAATAAAAATCCCCTATTGACTGAAACACTCACTTATCATTGTGGCCTCAACTGCAAACCATTAATGGAATGATTGTTATGTCAGAACTGACTCGGATGCGCTCTGGAGAAACCTATAATTGCCTGGATGAAGAACTAAAGCTAATGCGCGCCAACACTGCGCAGCTTGTCTTCCAATTTAACCACGAGCCAAACCCAGATATCCGTAGACAACTATTGGCGGAAATGGGCGTCCAATTAGAAAACAGCGCCTGTATAGAGCCACCGCTTCAACTTACCTACGGTTGTCACTTGTCCATCGGGGAAAACACCTACATCAACTGGGATGCCATTATTCTGGACAATGGACAGGTTGAGATTGGTGCGAACGTCATGATTGGGCCTAGAGTGCAAATTTACACAGCCGCTCATTCACTCGATACACAAAGACGCTTAGCCGGAGATGAGATCGCCAAACCGGTCAAAATCGGCAATAACGTTTGGATTGGTGGGGGCGCAATCATACTGCCAGGCGTGACCATTTGCGATGAGGCCGTCGTCGGCGCTGGCTCTGTCGTAACCAAAGATGTTGCGCCAGGCGATCGAGTTGCTGGAAATCCGGCGCGCTCCATTAAACCAAAAAACTGAAGAAAGTCGCTATTTTGCCAAATGTTCGCGAATAATGTTGGCAAGCAGATTGAGAGCATGGACGTATTTGTCATTGAGCTCAAAAGAAGCGTTAAGACGAATACAGTGATCGTATTGTTCTGTCAGGCTGAACATCTTTCCCGGTGCGATGCTGATATTGTCTTTTAGCGCTTCTCGATATATCTGCAAGGCGTCGATATGCTTGGGAAGCTCTAACCAAATAAAGTACCCGCCGCTTTGGCTTAACACTTTGACTTCTTCAGGTAACAGCTCACTAAGCCGATCCGTCATCTTACTTTTACGTTCAAACAGCTTTTTCCGTAACTGCTTCAAATGCGATTCATAATTGCGGCTTGTTAAATAGTGCACCAATGTCATTTGTACTGGTGCACTCGTCGCTAACGTACTCATTAACTGTAACTTTTGTACCTCTAGCGCCCGCTTTCCCGCCGCAACCCAACCAATACGTAGCCCTGCGATTAATGATTTTGAAAACGAGGAGCACAACATGGTATTGCCCGTGTCATCAAACATTCTTAGTGGGTAAACCGAGTCATTCCCGGCATGCAGTTCGCTGTACACATCATCTTCAATCACTGGCACGTTATATCGCTGTGTCAGTTCAATCAGCTTTTGTTTTTTCTCGTTGGAGAGCGTAAAACCCAGAGGATTTTGGAAGTTCGACATCAGCCAACATGCTTTCACATCGTGTGTTTGCAGCGCTCGTTCCAATGAATCTAGGTCAATACCCGTGACTGGGTCTGTTCTTACTGAGAGCGCTTTCAAACCTAACCGCTCTAAGGATTGCAATGCGCCATAGAATGCAGGCGACTCCACAACCACCCAATCTCCCGGTCTTGTGCAGGCTTGCAAACTGAGCGTTAACGCCTCCAGCGCGCCTGCCGTAATGACAATTTCATCGGGTGAAATTTCAATGCCTTTCGCAGCATAACGCTTCGCGATGATGGTGCGTAATTGTTCGTTTCCTGGAGGTAAGTTATCAAAGGTGGTGGAAATCGGCATATTGCGAGCGGCTGCGCTCATCGCCCGATTCACGTGATAGCGTGGGTACAAACTTGGATCTGGATAGGCAAAGCCAAAATTGATCATGGATGGATTTTTACTCGCCTGCAGCACATCAAATATAAACTCATTGATGTCTACCTGCTCTGTCCACGAAACCGCGGCTGGCGCTTGGGGTTCATTTGAACTCTTAATATTGGGAGCGACTCGATAACCAGAGCGCGGCTGTGAGGTGACCCAGCCTTGAGATTCCAGAATTTGATAAGCGTGCAATACCGTCATCAAGCTCAAACCCGAGTGTTCAGATTGGCGACGCAGAGAAGGCAGTTTGTCACCCGGGTGCCATATCCCCGATTTTATCTGCCTTTTAAGCTGTTCCACTAACTCTTGATACTTCGCCAAACGCAAATCCCCTTCCATAAAGCCGAATGCAAAATAATAACACTTCAATATTTAATCTGTTATAGGTTTATAGTCACTGTCTGTACCTACTTCCCTCATTCCGCTCCTTTTAAAATAGCTCTCTCATAAAACTTAAAAGATCAAAGGAAGTTTAATGTTTGGCCTCGACGCATTTATGCTTGCACGGATACAGTTCGCCTTTACGGTATCCTTTCATATTATTTTCCCCGCTATCACCATAGGTTTGGCCACCTATCTCGCCGTGCTGGAAGGCTTATGGCTAAAAACACGTAATCCCGATTACCAAAAGCTCTATCACTTCTGGTCGAAAATTTTTGCAGTTAACTTTGGGATGGGCGTTGTATCTGGTCTTGTCATGGCCTATCAATTCGGCACCAACTGGAGTGGTTTCTCCGACTTCGCTGGTTCTATCACTGGCCCATTACTGACTTATGAAGTGTTAACGGCTTTCTTTCTCGAAGCTGGATTTCTTGGCGTGATGCTATTTGGTTGGCGTCGCGTCGGCGAAAAGCTGCACTTTTTTGCAACCTCGATGGTGGCGTTAGGCACGATCATTTCGACCTTCTGGATTCTCGCCTCCAACAGTTGGATGCAAACGCCACAAGGCTATGAAATTGTCGACGGACGCGTGGTACCAACCGACTGGTTTGCTATCGTTTTCAATCCTTCATTTCCTTATCGTTTGGCGCACATGAGCGTCGCGGCTTTCGTCAGTTCAGCACTCTTTGTAGGCGCGTCAGCCGCTTGGCATTTATTGAGAGGCAATCAAACGACTGCGGTAAAAACGATGTTTTCGATGTCGCTCGGGATCTTAGTGTTCCTTGCGCCACTCCAAGCCGTGATTGGCGATGTACACGGGCTAAACACCTTAGAATACCAGCCCGCCAAAATCGCTGCCATCGAAGGGCATTGGGATAACAGTGATGGCAAACCAACCCCATTGATTTTGTTCGGCATGCCAAACATGGAACAAGAACGCACAGACTATGCCTTAGAAATTCCTGTTCTAGGAAGTTTGATCCTACGCCACAGTTTAACTGAGCCAATCCCGGCGCTGAAAGACTTCCCGAAAGAGGAACGACCGAACTCACCTATCGTCTTTTGGTCATTTCGAATCATGGTCGGGCTAGGACTCCTAATGATTTTTCAAAGCTTCTACAGCATGTGGTTACGAAAAAAGAACACGCTTTATACCTCGCGTTGGTTCCTCAAGTTTTCATTATTTATGGGGCCATCTGGTCTTATTGCGATACTCGCTGGCTGGTTTACGACAGAGGTTGGGCGGCAGCCTTGGGTCGTGTATGGCGTACAAAAAACGCGTGATGCGGTTTCTGCACACGGAGACCTACAAATGAGCATCAGCCTGCTGTGTTTCCTTGTTGTGTACAGCTTGGTGTTTGGTTTTGGGTATTACTACATGATCCACCAAATCAAGAAAGGCCCCGATGCAATCGAACACGATGAGCACGACATGACGACCGTTTCAGGCCGCATTTAGAATTTGTCACAAAGTGAAGGTAGAGAATATGCATTTTGATTTATCCGTGATTTGGTTCGCGATCATCGTTTTTGCCACTTTGATGTACATCATCATGGATGGCTTCGATTTGGGTATTGGAATACTGATGCCCTTCATCAAGGATGAAAAACAAAAAGACGTCATGGTCAACAGTGTCGCGCCAGTTTGGGACGGCAACGAAACTTGGATTGTTCTTGGAGGCGCATCTCTATTTGGCGCTTTTCCGATGGCTTACGCGGTAATTATTGAAGCGCTAACCATCCCTTTGACGTTGATGTTGATTGCTTTGATCTTTCGTGGCGTAGCGTTTGAGTTTCGCTTTAAAGCATTGGAAAACCACTTAAAGTTCTGGGATCGCTCTTTTATGGTCGGCTCGATTTTAACCACGTTTTTCCAAGGCATCGTTGTTGGCGCGGTAATTCAAGGCTTTGCGGTGGAAAACCGCGTTTTCGTAGGTAGCCAACTAGACTGGCTCACCCCTTTTCCCATCTTTTGTGGTTTGGGTTTAGTCGCAACGTACGCACTGCTTGGTAGCACATGGCTCATCATGAAAACGGAAGGTGCACTGCAAAACACGATGTACCGCTTCACTAACAAAACACTACTGGCGATGATCTCCGCATTAGTCATTGTGAGCGCTTGGACCCCACTTGCTTACCCTGCCATTGCGGAAAGATGGTTTTCTCTGCCTAATTTGTTCTACTTATTGCCCGTACCTGTCATTACTGGGCTGGTATGTTTGAAGATTGCCGACTCCGTTAAAAAGCGTAAAGAGCGCAGCCCTTTCGTGATGGCATTGGTGATCGTGATTCTCGGGTTCGCAGGGCTTGGCATCAGTATCTGGCCAAATATCATTCCTCCTAGCATATCAATATGGGAAGCAGCGGCTCCTGCAAGCAGTCAGCGCTTTATGCTCGTTGGAGCGGTGATCATCATCCCGATAATTCTGGCTTACACCTTTTGGAGTTACTACGTCTTCTCTGGAAAAGTGAAAGAAGGCGAAGCGTACCATTAACGAGTTAATGAGGAGTGATTATGAAAATCAAAAATTGGTGTCGCCAGTGGGCATGGATGATTGGGATCTGGGCGGCCAGTGTGCTAGCTCTGGGGTTCGTATCAATGCTGTTTCGCGCCATGATGACCGCTGCAGGGTTAAAATCTTAGCTCGGCACTTTTAAGTCAATAAAAAATGGAAGCCTCTAGATCTTGTGTAAGAGCTAGAGGCGTTGAACCTAATACTCAATCTTAATGATAAAGCCAAGCGTTAAGAATCTACTCAAAACACTCTTTCATAAGTCTACATTGCCTGCAGTCGTTCATGCATGCTTACGAGATCAAAAGGTTCAAGCTTTTTCGCAAGGTTCAGTAATGCTTCCTTTTTATCTTGCGGTAAACTTTGAAACTTCGACTCTAAACGTAAATCCACTTTGCTAAAAAGTAGCTTTCTAATTTGACTAGCTTTTGCCTTTGATAATTGCAATCCATCATTATCGGAGGTTTCAATTATCATGATAATCCTTGCTAACTCACCGAATTCATTATCAGAGCATAAATAAAGTGATTGTTTGTATAAATAGCCAACAGAAATTTCAAAATCAATATTAAGCGCTTGAATCTTATCGACAATATTTTCACTCACATCATTTTGAGAAGAAGAGTTGATACAATCATCAAATCGCCTTTCAAATGTAACAAATCGATTATTGAGCTCGTCCAACATAGTCGTATCTTTTGCGAATGATTCTATAGGTAAAACCAATAAGAACATTGGCAGTAGGTATTTTTTCAGCGACCGACTGTTCACAATCAAGTCCTTCTTCTAAAAACTTTCATACGGTGTTGGTGCAATTGTTGCTCTCAAACTCAAGTCCATTAAACTCGCCAAATGGCTTTCATTAAACTCTGATAGCTTTTGCAGCTTTAGACTGGCTTCATTAAACTCTTGGTAGAACTTATCAGGTTGAGGTATCACGACTGTTTTTATGTTTGCTCGTGTTGCCGCAAGCATACCCGAATAAGAGTCTTCAAAGGCAATACAGTTACTTGAATCTACACCTAGTTTATTGATTGTTGAAAGGTAGACATCTGGCTCTGGCTTGCCCTGTTCTACATCGTCTGACGATGATATCGCGTCAAAGTAACTGGCAATACCGAGTTTGTTCAAAATGATGGGAATGAGTTGATAAGGTGAATTAGTAGACAATCCTATCTTAAACCCTTTTTCCTTAAGCAATTTGAGTGTTTCTGTAACACCCTCTAATTCGCATCCTTTTTCAATTATTAATGCCTCCACTTTATCCACAACAGCATTCTCTACTTCCTCTAGGCTCTTTTCTTGCCAAGGATTACGTTCATACCAAAACCTTGTTACTTCACCTGTCGTCATCGTCGCAGTCTGCTTTGATAATACTTCGGTCACTTGGACGCCAACTGATGAAAACACCTGCTTTTCAGCTTCCTTCCACAAAGGTTCTGAATCAATCAGCAACCCGTCCATATCAAAGACCGCAGCGTATATCATTGGTACACCCTCAGTAAGTTCTATTCGTTGAGTAAGATTTGTCTATTCAACCAAAGCATAGCTTTGCATATAACGAGGGAGAGTATCACATTTGCCTGGGGCTATCAGAGCCAGTTCGATAACTCATCTTTAAGCCTCAACATGACTGATGTTCGTGACTACTTTTAACGCCAGCTTATTGAGATTAGACGCCTCCCAAGCAACGACAACACGACTGGTTAGGGGGATATCATCAATCTCGGCGACTGTCGCGGAATCATCGAGATGTTCAGCCAGTGAGCGCGGAACGAGAGCAATACCTAGCCCTGCCTGCGCCATGGCGATCGTCGTACGAAGTTGCGGTGCTGCGAACTGTGGTTCGAGCCTTACTCCTGCGTCGGCAAAAAGTGTGCTCATGCCATCAAACAATGCAGGTCCAGTCTCTCGTGGAAACAGTAAAATTTTATGGCCTCTCAACTGTTTCATCTGGATACAGGGATATTTTGCCAGTTCGTGCCCCGCCGGAATCACCGCGACAAAAGGGTCGTTAAACAACACCTTGTGCTCAAAAGGCTCACTGGCGTAACAAGGTAGCCGCATGATTGCGAGATCAAGTTGTTTGCTTTTTAACTGAGCGGCAAGCTCTGGCATTGACAGTTCCGCCGCCTGTAAATGAACCCCATTCTCTTGAATACGCCCCACCCTCTCTAATACCTTAATGCAGGTTGATGTTGACGTTGCGAACCCGATTTTAACCTGCGTATTTTCACCACGGGCAATCTGTCGGGCTTTTGCTTTAGCGCGTTCCACATCAGCAAGAATATTTACCGCATCCGTATAGAAGACTTGCCCAGCATGGGTCAGTTCTACCCCTCTAGACAAGCGCTTAAATAGGTCCACACCAAGCTCGTACTCTAACTTTTTGATTTGTTGACTTAAAGGAGGTTGCGCAATCCCTAACTGTTCAGCGGCTCGGGTAAAGTGACGAGTCTCGGCGACCGCGACAAAATACTTCAGGTAGCGAAATTCCATATATTTTCCATATCAAAATAAATCTTTTTTATATTGGATTTAGCACCGTGTAGAAGTCAATCTAAATATACTCTTCATTGCATAACTGGTCTTACTCATGCGTGGATTTTATAACCCTCTATGTGCTTGTTCGCTTGAAGTAGCGAAAGAATTTTCTGAATACCATCACGTTACCGGAGATGGTGAGATTTATCAGACTTCGTTAATGAGTGCTTTGATCGCTGGTGTTTACGAAGGCTCAACAACCATAGAAGAACTGCTGAAACATGGGGATTTTGGTTTAGGTACGTTCAATGAATTGGATGGTGAGTTGATTGCTTTTGATAAGGAAGTTTTTCAACTCAAGTCGGATGGCTCCGCAAACCCGGCAGACCTAGCGCAAAAAACGCCCTTTGCTGTCATGACTTTTTTTAAGCCTGATATCGAGCTGCCACTGACATCGCGCATGTCACGTCATGAAGTCCATAGCCTCATAGACGACATGGTTCCAAGTGACAACCTATTTTGCGCAGTGCGCATTGATGGCGTTTTCGATTCAGTTCGTACTCGCACCGTACCTAAACAAACACGCCCTTATCGGCCAATGCTTGAAGTGGTCAAAGAACAACCAACATTCCGCTTCACGCATAAGCAAGGCGTGGTCGCTGGCTTTCGTAGTCCTAAATATACGACTGGCATCAATGTACCCGGCTATCACGAACACTTTATTACCGATGACCGCCAAGGAGGTGGTCATATTCAGGATTACAGCATTTCGTCAGGATTTCTCCAGATTGGCAAAGTCTCGCGGCTAGTGATTGATACACCAGTATCGACAGACTTTCTCAACGCCAATTTGGCTCCGGAAGATATAAATACCGCTATAGAAAAGGCGGAAAAGTAACAAAGTCAGGCAAATAATAAGGACAACAAATGCAATCCAAACCTTCAAATAAAAATGGAGCTCAGTTGATCGCTCAACAGCTAGAGTCTCTCGGCATTAAGTACATTTTCGGTATTCCCGGTGCAAAAATCGATCGACTGTTTGATGCGATTGAAGACACTAACATCCAAATGATTCCTGTACGTCACGAGGCTAACGGCGCATTTATGGCGGGCGTTATGGGAAGACTAACCGGCAAAGCAGGCGTCACAATGGTTACGTCAGGCCCTGGCTGTGGAAATCTAGTTACGGGGGTGGCAACAGCAAACTCCGAAGGCGATCCGCTGATTGCTATCGGTGGTGCGGTGAAACGAACTGACCAGCAAAAACAAACACACCAGAGCATGGATACCGTCAGTATTTTTCGCTCTATAACCAAGTTCAGTGCTGAAGTGCAGCATGTGGACGCCGCAAGCGAGATCATGGCGAACGCATTTCGTATCGCAGAGTCAGGTCGTCCTGGGGCTTGCTTTTTGAGTCTCCCCCAAGATGTTTTATCCGAGCAAACCCAAACGGACATTATTGTCCCCTCGCCTTACACACAGCCTGGTTGCGCAGACATCGCAGCAATCGAAGAAGCGGTCAGTCGAATCAGTAAAGCAAAGCGCTGCGTGGTTTTACTTGGCCTTTACGCGAGCCGCAGTCAAAACGCTGCTGCTATCGCCCGATTTCTTCAAAATACGCAGCTACCCGTTGTCGGCACTTACCAGGCCGCCGGCACGGTAGACATCAATTACTATCATCACTTTGCTGGGCGTGTCGGTTTGTTTAATAACCAACCTAGCGATGTTTTACTGCGGGACGCCGATTTAATTCTCACCATCGGCTTTAGCCCAATAGAGTATGACCCTGAGCTTTGGAACAGCCACCGCAACCCAGTGATTCACCTCGATATTGAACCAGCAGAATACCAACTTAATTATCAACCTTGTGTTGAAATCGTCGGAAACATTGCGCAGTCATTAGACAAAATGGGCAGCTATATCTCTGAATATGCTCGCCTTTCCCCAACGGCACTTTCAGTACTGGAAGAGGTAGCACTGCAACGGCAAGTGATCAAGGCTTATCCCAATGTCTATAACAAGCAAGGGTTTCATCCACTGGCGCTAATTAAAGCCATGCAATCTATCATCACACCAGATACCACGCTATGCCTTGATATGGGGAGCTTCCACATCTGGATCGCTCGTTACTTAAGCTGTTTTCGAGCTCGCCAAATGCTGGTGTCTAACGGCCAACAAACAATGGGCGTTGCACTACCATGGGCCATTGGTGCCAGCCTACTAAAACCTGGTAGCAAAGTGGTATCGATATCGGGAGACGGCGGTTTTATGCAATCGAGCATGGAGTTAGAAACCGCGGTTAGACTGAACTGCAATATCGTCCATATTGTGTGGGTTGATAACGCCTACAACATGGTAGAAATGCAAGAGATCAACAAATATCAGCGCTGCTCTGGTGTGAAATTTGGACCAATTGATTTCAAGGCCTACGCCGAATCATTTGGCGCGAAAGGCTTCGCAGTGACTAGTCAACACGAATTGCTACCGACATTGAATAAAGCCATGGACGTTGAAGGACCAGCAGTGGTGGCTATCCCCGTAGATTACAGCGACAACGACAAACTGATGTTGCCGCGCACAGAGAAAAATCAAGATCCCGTTTTTGTAAGTTTCGAAGGAGAAATCGCATGAGAGGATTAAAAAATAAAGTCGCACTCGTCACTGGTTCTGCCAATGGTATTGGTTTGGCCATCGCAAAACGTTTGTATGAAGAAGGCGCAAACGTCGCTCTTGCCGATTGGAATGAAGAGCAGTTGGCAAACGCCGTTGAGGGCTTTGATAAACAGCGTGTGTCTGCGCATTCCATTGATGTTTCTGATCCAGACAAAGTCGCAGCACTGATTTCTGATATTGTTACCCGTTTCGGTAAACTGGATATTTTAGTAAACAATGCTGGTGTACATGTCCCAGGTTCCGTGATTGAAGGTCGTGTGGAAGACTGGAAGAAGATCTCTGGTGTAAACATTGATGGTGTCGTTTATTGCGCGAAGTTTGCGTTACCTGAACTCTTAAAAACGAAAGGTTGTATGGTGAATACCGCGTCCGTTTCTGGTTTGGGTGGTGACTGGGGTGCCGCATTCTATTGCGCGAGTAAAGGCGCTGTGGTCAACCTTACTAGAGCGATGGCATTGGACCATGGTGCGGAGGGCGTAAGAATTAACGCAGTATGCCCAAGCTTAGTAAAAACCAACATGACGAACGGCTGGCCGCAGGAAATCCGCGATAAATTCAATGAGCGCATTGCGCTCGGCCGAGCCGCCGAACCTGAAGAAATTGCGTCCGTCGTGACTTTCTTGGCAAGTGATGACGCATCTTTCATTAATGGTGTAAACCTACCTGTAGACGGCGGTGCCACCGCATCAGATGGTCAACCTAAAATAGTATAAGCATTAACACTGACTGAGCAGAATCTTTAACTGTAAGATATCCACATAAAAAAGAGCCGAGTTTGTACTCGGCTCTTGTGTGTCTGTTCTCAAGCCTGCGACGTTGCTAAACCTGCCGACGCGCCGCCTAATAACACATGATTAAATTCCATTCGAGATTCTTGGGCTTGTTCAGACAGTTCTTGTTTCTTCTGTTGAGCCAACTCAAGCGCTTCGGTTAGTTGCTGTAGCTCTGTTTGCATCTCTTCTGGTAAATGATGGTCCGAAAACCCAGATTCACAGCTGTGCTCTAAGGCAAATGCGCGAATTCTCTTACGCATGCTCATCAGGGCTGCCATTGCTTCGCGCTCTTCTTCAGCCGCCTGTTGAGCTAAGTCTTTAAAGCGCTCAAATTTCGCCAAAGCCATTCCCTCTGTTGACCAAGGGTCAATTTCCGGCAGTTCTTCAATGTTAATGGTTGGCTCTTCGTATTCTGCTTGATGTTTAATATCTAGGCTCGCCGCGCGAACAAAGGACACCATCAACATCACCGAGATAACTAGCAATGGTAAACCTCCCACGATCGCAGCGGTTTGTAATGTCGATAAACCTCCCATGAACATTAGGACGGTTGGCAGAAAAGACAAAGTAAACGCCCAGAACAAACGGTTCCAGCGCATCGGTTCTTCCGTCACATCATTTTGAACCACAGACGCAAGAATGTACGAGATAGAGTCAAACGAAGTCGCCGTAAAAATGATACACAACAGTGTAAAAACACCAATAACGATTGGCCCTAACGGTAGTGTATCTAACGTTGCAAAAATAGCCGCCGGTGCGCCCGATTCGTTGAGGATTGCGATGACATCAAGCTCACCCGTCAATTGCAACGATAACCCGTAGTTACCTAAAACAATGAAGAATAAGAAACAACCTAAAGAACCGTAAAATATCGAACCTACGACCATCTGTTTGATCGTTCTTCCACGCGAGATACGCGCAACAAACAATCCCATGCAAGGAGCAAAGACCAACCACCATGCCCAGTAGAAAATAGTCCAGTCTTGCGGGAAGTGTGTATCTGTAAACTCACCATAACCACCAAACGGCTCCGCCCAAGTTGCCATAACAAAGAAGTTAGACAACATACGACCAATAGAATCTAAGCCCGTTTCTAACATGAACACGGTTGGCCCAACGGCAAGTACAAAGAGTAACAAGCCCATCGCACCCCAGAAGTTAATGTTACTAAGGAATTTGATCCCCTTCTCAAGCCCTGCATACGCGGAGTAACCAAAAATCGCAGTACAGAGAAGTAATACAGCCACTTGGCTGAAGGTATTGTTTGGAAGACCGAAGATATGATGTAGACCACCGTTGATAAGAGGCGCTGCTAAGCCAAGCGTAGTCGCCGCGCCACCCAACATACCAAAAATAAACAGCACATCGATAAACTTGCCAATACCACCGTTTGCGCGCTTTTCTCCTAATACAGGCATTAACGCACTAGAGATTTTCAAAACAGGTTGTTTGCGTACATAAAAGAAGTAAGCGATAGGCAGAGCAGGAATAAGGTAAATTGACCAAGCGATCGGTCCCCAGTGAAACAGACCATAAGTCGCGGCCCAGCGAATGGCTTCTTCACTGCCTGCTTCCAACTGAAATGGAGGTGATTGATAGTAGTATGCCCATTCGATACACCCCCAATACAGAATACTTGCGCCAATACCTCCACAAAATAGCATTGCAGCCCATGAGGCGTTACCAAATTCTGGTTGCTCGTCGGCTTCACCAAGTTTGATTTGGCCAAGATCGCTGAACACGGTGTAAATCATAAAACACATTGCTGCGATACCCAGTGCGAGGTATAACACACCAAGCTTATCGGTCATGAAAAATTTGGCCGAAGCTATCCAATCCGCACCTTGTGTGGGAAATAAAATTAAAGGTATAACGACGCTGAGTAAAAGAAAGAGTGAGCCTAAGAAGGTAGGCTTATCGATGAGAGAAAATGATTTATCCATATTATATATCCTTATGTTTTCAAAGGACATGATCCACATTTCTCGCAACTTCGCCAATTCACAACACTTATCGTTACCACAAGAATAATTGTCTTTAAAAGATGCATTATGTGACGCTGATTTTGTATTCATTATTTGATGCCATAGCGTTTAAATACGGCAACTTTTCTGCCACACCATCCAGCGCTCCTACCTTTAAAAACCTCAACACTGTTTGCCACCACTGAGGATTCCACAAGCTTAAACGTCGGTTCTAGATAACCCTCCAACTCCCCACTTCGCAAACAAAATGGAGGGAAGCGAGAGTGGTAATCATCATCTATAACGAAATAACCAATTAACAAACCGTCTCTTGGCAGCAATTTATCCACCATAGCAAAGTAATCTGGCCACTGGTCTCTCGGTAGTGCAGCGAGAAAGGATTGATTTTGGCGCAACATGGATGGATGCCGAACTCGCAGCCCCAGCCAATGACAGCGCTTGGCAGACGTTCAACGCCAAAGTGACATTCCCCCAAGCGGGCTACTACGAAGTTGGGGCAAAGGCGACTGATGACCAAGAGGTGGGCCAACCTTTTGCTATCGCATGGAACCCGAAAGGTTACCTCAACAACACCTTCCACCGAATCGCGCTGATTGTTAAGGGTTAAACATGAAGGGGGAATAACAGTGAAAGCAACATCCTTAAATAAGCGGGTTTTCCCGCTCTCGTTTACTCTTCTCGCGCTGTTAAGTTACTCAGCCCTAGCAAACAATGACGAGTTGATAGCCGCAGGCGAACAGCAAGCGATGGTGTGTAAAGCTTGTCACCAGTTTGAAAAATGGAGAAAGTGTTTGTGGTGCTGCCTCTTTGGGGCTTAGCAGAGCGTGATATTGCCGGCTTTACAGGCTTCAATTACAGCGAAGCCATCAAACAGCATCAAGGTCAATGGGACGCAGAAAAACTGGATGCTTTTTTTGGCGTCACCACCGGAGTTTGCTCCGGGCACAAACATGGTCTTTCCCGGCGTAAAAGACCCGGGGGCGCGAGCCGCAATCATTGCATGGCTAGCAACCCAAAACCCTACGCCACCAGATTGGAATACTGCTTCATCTGAAATGGAGGTCAAATCAGCTGGTGATGGGATATTAGCGCCAGGAGAGAATATGGAAATCGTCGCAGCAGTATGTCGGCCAGTCACTCTTTACACATGGTCACGCAGCAAGGATTAAGCCGACAAAGATGGGATGAAACCTTAGACTGGATGATTGAAGAACAAGGGATGGATGAACTGCCGGGTGATGATCGCGAAGCCATTCTGAAATACCTTTCGACCTATTATGGGGGTAACTCCCGCCTTTAAAACTAACGCTTATTGATATTTTACATACGTATTCTTTCTATGTGAGTATCCCCTCAACAGGAATAGAGTGAAGTAACCTCTGTTATTTCACAGTATGTATCGATGAGGTTTAAGAGATTGAAGGCAGAAGAGTTTTTTGACAACCATTACCTTTCTATTTGGGTTTTTCTTGTTGGCGTGGCAGTCATTACCTTGATTATGATGGGAGGCGGCATGGCAGTAACGTTGCTGGCAATATTGATTGACCAGTCGTCTGAGCACTTAACAACTGATGCTTTCTTGGCTCTAAACTTTTCTTTTGCTGGGATCATGACTCTACTGCTTGTTATCCCAAACATGATGATTGTTAGAGGCAAACCTAAAGCGGCAGAAATCAACTTAATCAATATTTACTTTCAGTTCCTTGTTTACGCTCTTGGCCTATTCCTTCTTGAAGATGAACATAAACTTTTTTTTGTTAGTTTTGTACTTTTTCCTATTATCGCTCTCTGGCTCATGGCATCGACCAAATATCATACATTTGTGACTTACTTTTCAGCGATTAAAAAAGAGCCAGAAAGTTTCCGCGAATACTTCTTCAAAAAGATTAAAAGCGACTAACACTTCTGCCACACCATCCAATACTCCTTACCTTTAAATACATCCACACTATTTGTAACGGTTGAAGATTCAATAAGTGTAAACGTTGGTTCAAAATATTGCGCCAACTCCCCACTTCGCAAACAAAATGGAGGGAAGCGAGAGTGGTAATCATCATCTATAACGAAATAACCAATTAACAAACCGTCTCTTGGCAGCAATTTATCCACCATAGCAAAGTAATCTGGCCACTGGTCTCTCGGTAGTGCAGCAAGAAAGGCACGCTCGTAAATCACATCAAATGAGTGCGTAGAGTCAGCGTTAAATACATCCCCCAGCACGACTTTATCTTTGTGCTTGCCCAACATCGATTGCGCCATTTTTACTGCTTGTTGGCTGTAATCCATCGCGATCACGTCATGCCCATATTGAATAAAAGAGCAGAGTTCATACGCAGCGCCACAACCGGGGATAAAAACAGATTGGCGGCCACTAAGCGCTTTTTCTAGGTAAGCTTTTAGCTCTTGAGGTGTGGTTTTGGCATCCCATGGCATAGTGCCTTGGGTAAACAAATTATCCCAAAACTGTTGATTGATGGTCGGTGCCTGCTTCATTTATCGCCCTCCTGATTGTACTGGCACAAAAAGAAAGGGATACGCAGCACAATGTGGTATCCCCTCTCCTAGCCTTTGATTTTTACGTTGTTAGCTTTTTATAAATTCGTTTTACAATGATGGGTTAACTGCGCAGGTCATTGATTAATGGCTGCTCCGCTTGGTTCGGTACAAACTGGACATTGCCTTTCAGTTTAGTGACAGACTGGAGTGTTGCTTGAATGTCCTCTGCTGATACATGAACATCATGACAGCAGAAAGTAATGGTATCGTTGAAGCCATCACGCTCAATTTTCAAAGAACCTTTAATATCGTGGCGACGACAGACTTCTTGGATCTGATGCGGATAAACAAACAGGCCTTTCACTTTCACCGCTGAGTCCGCACGCCCCATCCAGCCTTTAATTCGCGCATTCGTGCGTGGCGAACCCGAGCCCGTTTCTAGGTATGCCGATAAATCTCCCGTTGCGTAGCGAATCAGCGGAAACTTCTCATCGAGCGATGTCACGACCACTTCACCGACTTCTCCCGGTTGTACAGGAATGCCATCAGGATTAACGATTTCAACGATAATATCTTCGGCAATCACCAAGCCTTGCTCGCCTGTGACTTGATAAGCAATCAAACCAAGCTCAGCACTTGCGTAGGCTTGAGAGACTGCAATGCCTTTGTCCGCAAACGCCTGTTGCATGTCTGCGGTGACCGCTTCACCAGAGACCAGCGCTTTGGTAAAACTCGGCGACTCATCGTATTGTTCTTGGTACTTTTGTAGCAACGTCAGCAAGTAAGAAGGCGTGCCCGTATAACCCGTTGGCTGCAGCTGTTTAATCGCTTCAATTTGTGCTTCGGTATTCCCTACACCCGCCGGAAATACCGCGCAGCCACAAGCTCTTGCGCCACCATCCATAATAAATCCACCAGGCGAGAAATGATAAGAGAGCGTGTTATGCACTAAATCGCCCGCACTAAATCCAGCCGCGTGAAACGCGCGCCCCATACGCCAGAAATCCATCTCATCCGTTTGTGCCTCATACAACGGCCCCGGTGATTGGAATACACGCGCCATCTGACCAATCGCAACACTATTTAAACCACCAAACGGCGGTTTAAGTTGCTGCTGGTTTGGCATATTGAATTTGCGCGTAATTGGAAACTGGGTAAGCCCTTCACGATTATTCGCCAATGTAGGATCTAACTCAGCAAAATGCGCCGCATAATGTTCGCTGTTGGCTTTTGCATTTTCAATCAACGTTGGCAGACGTTGAAACAGTGATTCTTCTCGTGCTTGCGGAGACAACGATTCTTTCGCATCAAATAGTTCGTTCATCCTTGCTCCTTATAACCAACGCTTACGACGTTTGTAAGATTTCAGATTCTTGAAGCTCTTGCGATCTTCATCGCCGCCGCCAAGGTAGAACTCTTTCACATCTTCATTGTTTAGCAGTTCGTGCTTGCTGCCATCCAGTACGATTTTGCCTGATTCCATGATGTAACCGTAATCGGCCGCTTGAAGGGCAAAGTTGGCATTCTGCTCAACCAAAAGCATGGTAATGCCTTGATCTTTATTAATCTTGTTAATAATGCTGAACACCTCCTTCACCAACAGCGGCGAAAGCCCCATCGAAGGTTCATCCAACAAGATCATTTTTGGACGAGCCATCAGTGCACGACCAATCGCTAGCATTTGCTGCTCACCACCTGACAAATAACCCGCTAGACCAGTGCGCTCTTTAAGGCGAGGGAAATAATCAAACACCATTTCGATGTCTTGCTCGACTTCGTTGTCCGTGCGCGTGTAAGCGCCTAAGCGAAGATTTTCTATTACAGTCATATCTTCAACAATTCGGCGCCCTTCCATAACTTGGAAGATGCCCGAACGGACGATCTCTTCCGGGCTTTTGTTGTCTATGCGCTCGCCCATGAAGTTGATTTCGCCGCGCGTCACTTCACCATCTTCGGTTTTCAACAGACCAGAAATGGCTTTCAACGTCGTGGATTTACCCGCACCGTTGGCACCCAGTAAGGTCACAATCTGCCCTTTTGGAACTTCTAAGCTCACACCGCGAAGTACTAGTATTACTTCGTCGTAGACGACTTCAATGTTGTTCACTGAAAGCAGTATTTCTGCCGGTTCGATATTCGTTGCTAATTCAGCCATCAAGCTACTCCTTGCTAGGGTGAGAGTGTTCTCTCACCCATCCTTATTTTCAGTAAGCTTTGTTATTAATAAGTCGTAGATTAGTAACCTAGCCAGTCGTCACGACGTGACAATGTCACTTGAGACACTTTCTTAATATCGACTGCGCCGCCGTTGTTGTTACCCATAAACACGTTCACGGTTGTTGTGCCACGGTGATCTTCCGGCTTCCAGTTCGCAGGTACACAAACACCTTCTAAGCCTTGTGGGACCCAGTTGTCATGGACATACATGCCCTTCTTGATGTTTTCACCCGTGATGCCACCGTTGTCTTTCGCCCACTCCATCGCTTCTTTCATGTAGAACGCAGAACAAATGCCGCGAATGTAGTGGTGAGTTCTAAACTCGCCAGGCTCTGATTCAGACTGCTTAGAAATCTCACGAACCAGTTTCATGCCTTCGTTATCGTCTCCCCAAAACGCCGTCATGCCAGGAAAAACATAATCTTTAAGGCCATCGCCCGCCGCTTCAAGTACTGGTTTGTCACCGCCCCAAATGTTCGCCATGTACTGGAACTCTGTACCAACCGTATTACAAGACTTCACGAGTGAGATTACCGAGCTACCGATATTGGCAATGTAACCGTAGTTGGTGCCAGACTCTTTGAGTGACAGACATTGTGCTTTGAAGTCCCCTGGTTTTAGTGACACAACGACTGGGTTTTGCACCTCAAAACCAAGCTCTTCAGCATATTCTGCACACGCTTCTTTTGGCGCATTCGGGAATGGGTGGTTATCGCCAATATGGGTAAATTTCGGCGCACCTTGGTTGCCCTTTGATTCCCAATCTTCTTTCGCCCACTTCACTAGTGCACGACACGCATCTGAGTACGACGCACCATAGAAGAAGTTATAAGGCGCTGGTTTCGCGGTTTTTGGGTTCTTGCCGGTTGGGTCCGTTAAGTGACCTGAATAAGAGGCAGAGAACACTGGGACTTTGTCTTTGGTCACAAACGAGATGAGTGCTTCGGTATCTGCCGTGCCCCAGCCTTGTAGCGCAACCATGTCTTTACGCGCCACCCAACGTTTGTAGTTGGAAATGGCTACTGGCACTTTATACGCCATGTCTACCGTTTCAAATTCGAGCTCAGTACCGTTAATGCCACCGTTTTGGTTGATCCAGCGCAATGCGTCTCGTACACCAGAGCCATAAGGCTTACTCACGTAGGCTGTTGGTCCAGAAAAGTCGACCAATTGCCCGACAAATACAGAGTCTTTTGCCCAAGTGGCGGTAGTAAACAGTGCCGAAGATAGCACCAACGTTGTCGCTAAATGTCCTTTGTTCATAACTCGTTGTCCTTGTTATTGAGGTATATTCCACTTAATTCCACGTTAATATGAGAACGGATAGTGTTTCCAATATGCTCTAATCTGTTGCCAGCGATGCGATAACCCTTGAGGTTCGAAAATAAGGAACAGCATGATGACCAAGCCGATCGCCATTTCTTTGAAGTAAGCAAGCCCATCAACGAACGAAGTGTTATTGCTAAACGCAGCCAACCCCGTCACGCCAAACTCCAACACTTCTGGCAGTAATACGATAAATATCGTGCCCATCAATGTGCCTTTGACGGAACCCAAGCCACCAATGATGATCATTGCCAAGAACTGGATAGACATCATGATGGTGAAACCTTCTGCTGATACGAACCCTAAATAATGCCCGTAGAGTGCACCCCCGATGCCTGCATAGAACGCACACACACCAAATGAGAGCAGACGATACTTGGTGAGGTTGATACCCATGATTTCTGCCGACAGGTAGTGATCTCGTACCGAGACAAACGCACGACCATCACGAGAACGGATCAAGTTCGATGCCCACATGTACATAAAGATCAGCGCAAACAGAGCAATGTAGAAGAAGCTTTCATCGGTCGTAAACTCAAAGCCAAACAGATTGATAGGGTTTGCACCAGCACCGTATGAACCGCCACTGAACCACTCTGCGCGAGCAAAGAAATCTTCCAAAATAAACTGCGCAGCCAAAGTCGCGATCGCGAGGTATAAACCTTTAATTCGCGCGGCTGGCAGACCAAACAGCATCCCGACAATCATGGTTAAGTAACCCGCAAGCGGAATAGCAAACACGACTGGAATGTTGTACTGGTTATTCAGCCAAGCCGATGCAAAGGCACCAAAGCCAAAAAACGCGCCATGACCGAGTGAAATTTGTCCGGTAAAGCCAACTAGGATGTTTAAACCCAGCGCCGCGATACCGAGATACGCAATCTGAATAAACAGGTTAAGAAAATAGATATCCAATACCAAAGGCGCTGCCAACATGGCGATTACACCGGCAATCGCAAGGCTTCTTATGGTTTTGGTTTCAAAAATTGGCGTATCACTTTTGTATGTGGTTCGAAAATCCCCACATGGGCGCATGCTAAGTTGAGCCATGTTATTTCTCCTTAAATACGCTCGATATCTTTGGTACCAAACAGGCCGTATGGCTTGAAGGCAAGAATGATTAACAGCACATAGAAAGGTGCAATGTTATAAAGGTTACCCACTTGCAGGTATTGGCTATCAAAGAACTCAGCCAAGTTCTCTAGCACCCCGATGGTGATACCACCGACAATCGCGCCGACCACCGAGTCCAAGCCACCTAAAATAACGGCTGGGAACACTTTGATACCGATGATGGATAGCGCGTCAGAGACGCCGTTTACGATCCCGATAACAATCCCTGCTGTCGCGGATACCATTGCCGAAATAGCCCAACTGATGGCGAACACTTTCTTGATGGAAATGCCAAGACTCTGGGCGACTTGCTGGTTAAACGCCGTTGCGCGCATCGCCAAACCCATTTTGCTGAATTTGAAGAACCAGTAGAACGCACCCATGATGAACATTGAGAAGATCAAGCTCAGAATGTAAGCGAACTCAACGTTCAAACCTCCGATATTCACCACATTTGTTTCGAACACTTGCGGGTACGACACAGCCGAGACACCAAATATCCATTTCATCAATGCTTGGAAGAACATCGATAGACCGATGGTCACCATGATCACCGAGATGATCGGCTCACCAATCAACGGTCTGAGCACAATGGTTTGCACGGCAATACCGAACACCATCATGAACGCGAGTGTGAGTAAAAAGCCGATAAAAAATGGCAACTGTAGGTGCACCAACGCCGCCCAACATACCCACGCGCCAATCAGCAAGAACTCACCCTGAGCGAAGTTGACCACCTGGGTCGATTTGTATATCAGTACAAAGCACATGGCGACCACGCCATACAACATGCCAACGATCACGCCATTAATGACGAGTTGCAGTAATAAATCCGTATTCACTATGCGATCCTCCGTTGTTCGCTATCCACCAGTGTTGGCTCATGTTCAATAAGCGTTTCAATCACTAGCGACGTTTGAATGCGTGTTTTGGTGCCATCCTGATAAGTGATCACCGTATCCACATCGACTTTTGGATCGTCGCTGTAGATGGTTTCGATGATGTCTCCGTATTTCTCCGCAACCACACCACGGCGCACTTTACGCGTACGAGTTAGCTCGCCATCGTCGGCATCTAGCTCTTTGTAAAGTAGAATGAATTTGCTGATCTTCTGTGCATCCGGTAGGGATTCGTTCACTTTCAGCACTTCTTCACGAATCGCTTGATACACTTCTGGTTGAGCAGATAAGTTGGTGTAGTTAGTGAATGCTAAGCCACGCTGCTCTGCCCACTTCGCAACAATCGCGTAGCGAATACAGATGATGGCAGACAGCCAAGGTCGACCTTTGCCCACCACTACGGCTTCTGCAATAAACGGCGAGAACTTGAGTTTGTTTTCAATGAACTGCGGAGAGTAGCGGTCGCCATGGCTGGTTTCCGACATATCTTTCAGACGATCAATCACCACCAAGTGGCCAGAGTCTTTAAAATAGCCCGCATCGCCTGTGTGCATCCATCCGTCTTGTATGTCTTCGTCATACGCTTCCTGGTTGTTCAGGTAGCCAGTAAACATACCCGTACTTTTCGCGATGATCTCACCCACGCCATTGCTGTCTGGGTTGATGACTTTCACTTCTGCATTGTCAAACGCGACGCCGACGGAATCGTAATCCACGTCATCGGCTTGGTGGACGGTGTACGCACCACACATTTCGGTTTGACCGTAAAGCTGCTTGAGTGGTACGCCGATCGCTTGCAGATAACGGAAAGTATCCGGTCCCATCGCCGCACCACCCGTCGCAGCAGATGCTAGATTCGAGAAACCTAAGCGGTCACGCAGAGCACGTAGCAAAATCCATTCAGCGAGTTTTGAACGTTTACCCTGCTCCAACGCTTTATTCGCTAAGCTCATGCCCAGTTTGTACATCTTCTGCTTAAACGGTGTGGAATCCATCATTCGTGCAGACACATCTGCCACAATGTTTTCCCACACTCGCGGCGCAAGTAGGACGAAGTTTGGACCGATTTCGCGCAAGTCAGACATCATGGTTTCTTGTTCTTCCACGAAGTTGACGATTTGACGCGAAATCAACGCCTGACCAACCACATACACCTGCTCCATAATCCAAGGCAAAGGCAGAACAGAAACATAATTGTCGCCTGGGGAGCGCGGGTCGGCACGCAAATAAGCCGCACAGTGATCCAAGAAAGTTCCGCTGTGGAGCTGAGCCAATTTTGGTTTGGAAGTCGTACCCGACGTGGTACAAAGAATCGAAAGATCGCTGCCTTTGGTTGCCGCAACCATATTGAGGTATTTATCGGGATCCGCTTTGTCGATCAGTTGACCTTTTTTATAGACCTGCTCAACATCAATCAGTCGTGGGTCGTCGTACTTGCGCATTCCACGCGGGTCACAATAGATAATGAATTCTACGCTTGGGATCTCATCACCGAGCTCAAGTAGCTTATCGCATTGCTCCTCATCTTCCGCAACCACGACTTTTGCTTTGGCATAGTTTATGAGGTACGCCACCTCTTCGTGCATGGAATCTTGATAGATGCCCAGCGAGAAACCTTTGATCGCATGTGCGGCCAACTCGCCCCATACCCATTCCGGGCGGTTATCACCCAGCAAACCAACAACGTCTTGCTCACCAACACCTAAATCTTGCAGTGCCAGAGACATCCACTTCACTCGGTTTTCATAATCTTGCCAAGTGAACTCTCGCCAAATACCAAACTCCTTTTCACGCATTGCGACTTGCTCGGGCCAGTGCTTGGCGTTGTGCTGCAATACTTTTGGAAAGGTATCTAAGCGGGTTATATCTGCCCAATCATTATGTTGCTGTGCCATTATGCACTCTCCTCTAATGTCGGTAGCTCTTCGCCTAAGTACGCTTGTTTCACATGCGGGTTGGCCATCACTTCTTCTGGCTCGCCCATAGCAATGTGTTTACCAAAATCCAACACCAATACGCGGTTAGAGATATCCATCACCACGCCCATATCGTGCTCGATCATGATGATGGTGATGTCTAACTCTTCGTTTAAATCCATGATGTAACGCGCCATGTCTTCCTTTTCTTCCAAGTTCATGCCTGCCATTGGTTCATCAAGCAGCAGTAACTTAGGTTTTAAGGCAATGGCACGAGCAAGCTCTACACGTTTACGTAAACCGTAAGAAAGTGTGCCAGCGGTGGCTTTGCGAATGTGCTGAATTTCAAGAAAATCGATTACGTCTTCTACGTATTTACGGTGCGCCATTTCTTCTTTCTGCGCGTTAGAGAACCAGTAAAGTGGTCCTGTGACGAAGTTGTTTTTCAGTAGGTGATGTCGACCAACCATAATGTTGTCGAGTACCGACATATGAGAAAAGAGTGCTAAGTTCTGGAAGGTCCTTCCCAACCCTAACTCAGCTCGTTGGCTAGGTGTTCGTTTGGTTACATCATCTCCAGCGAAGATTACAGAGCCTTTGTTTGGTGTGTATCGACCAGAGATGCAATTGAGCATTGAGGTTTTACCTGCACCGTTTGGACCAATGATTGAAAAGATTTCCTTTTCATTCACATGGAAGCTCACGTCAGTTAGAGCTTTCACCCCACCAAAAGCCAATGAAATATCGTTTACCTGCAACAGAGGCGATTCCGATACCATAGTTGATCTCCCTTTCGTTATTTAAGTACGTTCCATTGAGCACTATTTGATCAAACCTAACTTTGATACTGGTAACCGCTTTTACACCTATGCATCAACTTTGTATTCAGTTTACGTAAACGTCAATTTAAAATCAGAATAGTGCTTGAAAGATTAAGTTGCAATCGAGTTCATCGAGAAAGATTTGAACTAACGCAAACTTTAAGTAAATAAATTGTTAATAAAAATTATTCTCAGACGACTACATATTCGGATAGTTAGGGCCACCACCACCTTCCGGCGGTGTCCAGGTAATATTTTGACTTGGATCTTTGATGTCGCAGGTCTTACAGTGGATACAGTTCGCCGCATTTATTTGCAGCTCTGGCTGCTCCTCCCCCTGTACGATTTCATACACGCCAGCCGGACAATAGCGCTGTGCTGGCTCTGCATATAATTCAAGGTTCTGCTCAATAGGAATCCGCTGGTTCGCCAAACGTAAGTGGCACGGCTGATCTTCCTCATGGAAGATATTGGATAGATAAACAGAAGAGAGGCGATCGAAACTTAACACGCCATCAGGCTTCGGATAGACAATTTCATTGCTGTTTTCCGCCAATAACAGAGACTGATGGTCGGGCTTATCACAGTGGATATGCCACTTAGCTTTACCTTTTAACACGTTATGTTCCAGCAGCGCTAAGCCACCGCCCAGCCACGATCCAAAGCGGTGAATGCCACTTGAGAAGTTACGTGCTTGATAAAGCTCTTCATACAGCCAAGACTGTTTGAAGAGCTTTTGATAATCAGCAGTAACTGACTGACTCTCAAGGGCTTCACATACTGCTTCGGCGGCAAGCATGCCTGATTTCATCGCGGTGTGCGTGCCTTTAATTTTAGCGCCGTTAAGCGTTCCTGCATCACAGCCAATCAACAAACCACCAGCAAACTGTTGCGTGGGAAGCGAATGGAAACCGCCCTTGGTGATCGCTCTTGCGCCATAACTAATGCGTTTACCATTTTTGAGGTATTGCTCAATCAACGGGTGATGTTTAAAACGTTGAAACTCATCGAATGGACTCAAGTGCGGATTCTTATAATTCAAGTCAACAATCAACCCAACGGCAACTTGGTTTCCCTCTAAATGGTAGAGGTAACTGCCACCTGTGGCTTCGTTTGATAACGGCCAACCTAATCCGTGCACTACTAAACCTTGCTGATGCTGCTCTGATGGGATTTCCCACAGCTCTTTAAAACCGATAGCGTAATGTTGAGGCGTTTTCTCTTCAGCAAGATTAAATCGGTTAATCAATTGCTTACCAATATGACCCCGCGCGCCTTCAGCAAACAGGGTAAACTTCGCTCGCAGTTCAATACCAGGTTCGAAATTGGCTTTTTGTTCGCCATTTTTATCTAACCCCATATCGCCCGTGATAACGCCACAAACACGGTTGTCTTCATCAATGATGGCTTGGCTGGCGGTAAAGCCTGGGTAGATCTCCACCCCTAAGTTCTCGGCCTGCAACGCCATCCATCGGCATAGATTGCCCAAGCTGATAATGTAATTACTGTCGTTATGTAACGTGTTAGGCACAGCCCAAGAAGGCAGCTCATGACCATTAATTTCATTGCCTAGATAGTAGGTTTTATCTTCGTTTACTTTGGTATTGAGTGGAGCGCCCTTCTCTTCCCAGTCGGGAAACAGTTCATCCAAACTTCGCGTTTCAAACACCGCACCCGATAAAATATGCGCTCCAACTTCAGAGCCTTTTTCTACCACGCAAACAGAGAGGTCTTGTTCTTTTTCTGCTGCTAATTGTTTGATTCGGCATGCCGCAGACAAACCTGCGGGACCAGCGCCTACAATCAGAACATCAAATTCCATGCAGTCTCTTTCCATGATTGCATTCCTTTTTCTTTGCATGTTGCCAACTTGTTAAGCAACAATATATTTAAAGTTGACGCAAACGTAAAGGTAAATTAACATCATTTTAAAGACGTCATCACATCGTCTTCACTGTAAACACATAGCCTTCACTGTAAAAAGGAATCTAACGTGAAAATACTAGTGCCAATCAAAAGGGTCATTGATCCCTACGTTAAAGTTCGTGTGAAAGCGGACCATAGCGAAGTTGAAACCAATAACGTCAAGATGACGATTAATCCATTTTGCGAAATAGCCGTTGAAGAAGCCGTACGACTAAAAGAGCAAGGTATTGCAGATGAAGTCATCGTTGTCAGTGCTGGCGGTAGCCAATGTCAGGAGCAACTACGTACTGCGCTTGCGTTAGGTGCCGATCGCGCTATTCATGTCGATACTGAAGACAAAATAGAGCCATTGGTCGTCGCTAAGCTGCTCAAAGCTCTGGTCGAGCAAGAACAAGCACAGCTTGTGATTACGGGTAAACAATCCATTGATACTGACAACAACCAAGTGGCTCAGATGCTGGCAGCCCTACTTGACTGGCCTCAAGCAACTTTCGCTTCCGACGTGAAGATAGAAGATCAAAAAGTTCAGGTCGTGAGAGAAGTGGATGGCGGCTTGATGACGGTTGCGATGAACTTACCTGCTGTGATCAGTACTGACTTACGCCTGAATGAACCGCGTTTTGCCTCTTTGCCTAATATTATGAAAGCTAAGCGCAAGCCGTTAGATACAATCACACCTGACACTCTGGGTGTTGAAGTGGTATTTAGCCAAACCATTCAAGAAGTCACACCACCAGCGCAGAGAAAAGGTGGCATCAAGGTTGAATCTGTCTCAGAGCTTCTCGATAAGCTGCGTAACGAAGCGAAGGTGATTTCATGAAGAACTTAATCATAGCAGAGCATGACAATAACCAATTGCATGCGGACACACTCAAAGTGGTTAATGCAGCAAAACAAGTCAGCCAAGACAATGTTTTGATCGTAGTGGGCCACGAGTGTGAAGAAGTCGCTCAGCAAGCCTGTCGCGTTGATGGTATATCAAATGTAATTTGTGTCGATGATGAGCAACTTAAGCATCAATTTGCCGAGAGTATCGCACCTATTGTAGTGAGTATTGCTGAAGGTTTTGACGCAATCTGGGCTAGCTCATCATCAAAAGGGAAAGATCTTGCACCGCGAATAGCAGCGAAGTTCGGCGTTGGGCAAATCTCCGATATTGTCCAAGTTATCGATGAAAACACTTTTATCCGCCCTATTTACGCAGGGAATGCATTTGCCAAAGTGACCACCAGCGACAAGGTTCGCGTCGTCACCGTGCGAGCATCTGCGTTTGAGCCGGTTACTTGTCACAACCAAGCTGATATCGAACATCAGCAGGTCACTATCTCAGAGCCAATGGTTGAATTGGTTTCTGTCGATAAAACCGTGTCAGAGCGTCCTGAATTAAGCGCGGCAGAGGTGGTTGTGTCAGGTGGACGCGGGGTCGGTAGCAAAGAGAACTTCGCATTGATCGAACAAGTCGCCGATAAACTGGGGGCCGCCATTGGCGCTTCTCGCGCGGCGGTTGATGCTGGGTTTGTCGCCAACGACTTACAAGTGGGTCAAACCGGAAAAATCGTTGCACCTAAGCTTTATATTGCGGTCGGGATCTCCGGTGCCATCCAACACCTTGCAGGAATGAAAGAGTCCAAAGTGATTGTCGCGATCAATAAAGATCCTGAATCTCCTATCTTTGAAGTTGCCGACTATGGATTGGTTGGTGATTTGTTTGAGGTATTACCTCAGCTTGCCGAGCAACTTTAAGCAATCGAAACGAGGGGCGAGCATTACGATGTTCGCCCTTTTATTTTGTTTTTAGCCATATTCAAACGGATTGAAGTTAGGAGGGACCTATGCCAAATTCTGCACCTATTTGGTCACCATCTGCTGAGCGCATCAGCAATAGCAACTTGCTACGATTTATCGAGACGGTTAATGCGCACCAAACTAAAGATATCTCAATCAATAATTACACGTCTTTACACCAGTGGTCCATTGACCACAATGACGAATTTTGGCGACATACCTGGCATTTCTGTAACGTCATTGGAAATATTGGCTCGCAAGTCAAAAGCCTTGGTGCTCCCAAGTGGACACAGACAGATTTTACTCAGAGCCATGTAAATAGGGACACCGTATGGTTTGCTGACGCCACGCTGAACTACGCAGAGAACCTCCTCTCTCAGGCCGAACAAACACCTGAGCGTGAGTTTATCGTTTTTACTAATGAACGCGGTGAACACAAGCAGCTCACTGGTACACAGTTGCTCGAACAAGTGTCTGTCGTTCAGCAATGGCTAATCACTTGTGGTGTTGGCAAAGGCGATGTCGTTGCGGGTTATTTGCCCTACCTTCCTGAAACCGTTATTGCCATGCTGGCCACCACCAGTCTTGGTGCCATTTGGACTTCAACCTCGCCTGATTTTGGTATCGATAGCGTCGTAGAGCGTTTTGGCCAGGTCAAGCCGAAAGTTCTTTTTTGCTGTGATGGCTACCAGTTCGGAGGCAAAGCTTTCGATATGACGGACAAAAACACGACTCTTAGTAGTAAGCTAAGCAGTGTCTCCGAATACGCCACTATTAGCGTATGCCAAATCGAATATGTACAAAACGCTAAGAGTGCTAGCACTTCTGACTTTGTGTATTGGTCTGATATTACTCACCACTTTTCTCCAAAACCAGTTCAATATCAATCAACATTGTTTAATGACCCGTTATTCATTTTGTATTCTTCTGGCACAACGGGGCAACCTAAGTGTATTGTCCATTCCGTGGGCGGTACCTTGCTCAATCACCTCAAAGAACATCAACTACATTGCGATATCAAACCACAAGACAAGGTTTTCTACTACACAACATGTGGCTGGATGATGTGGAACTGGCATGTTTCAGCACTTGCGAGTGGTGCTACCTTAGTGATTTACGATGGTAGTCCGGTTTACCCTGATCATTCCGTCTTATGGCGATTAGCGGAAGAACATAGCGTGTCACTGTTTGGTACGTCAGCGAAATACTTAGAGGCACTGGAGCATGCGAGTTACTCTCCCAAGTCAGAACATGACCTGAAATCACTCACAACCCTGTGTTCGACTGGCTCAGTGCTTTACCCAGAACAATTTAATTATGTCTATCAGCACATCAAGCAGGATTTACATCTAGCTTCTATCGCTGGCGGCACCGATATTTGTGGGTGTTTTGTACTTGGAAACCCTATCTCACCAGTTTACAAAGGCGAATGCCAAGGTTCAGGGCTTGGAATCGACGTGCGTGTTTTGGACGACGAGGGAAAAACCATTACACCGCAACGCGGCGAACTGACTTGCAATAACTCACTACCTAACTTCCCTATCGGTTTTTGGCACGACAACGGCGAACGCTATCACAACGCTTATTGGAGCAAGTTTACCGATATCTGGCACCACGGCGACGATGTGATGCAAACCGAACATGGCGGTTTTATTTTTTATGGCCGTAGTGACGCAACCTTAAATCCAGGCGGCGTACGAATCGGTACCGCCGAAATTTATCAGCAAGTGAACGCGTTACCCGAGATTGAAGACTCCATCGCTGTCGGCAAGTTAAACCAGCAGTCTGAAGAAATCTGGTTACTAGTAAAACTCGCTCACGACGTCGAGTTAACCCAACAACTCACCGATTCAATTCGCCAAACATTAAAAACAAAATGTTCACCGCGCCATGTACCACGCCAAATTTTTGCTATCAGTGATATTCCTAAAACGCGCTCAGGCAAATTGGTTGAGCTAGCAGTGAAACAATTGGTAAACGGACAAGCTGTAAAAAACATTGGTGCTATTGCTAACCCAGAAGTGCTGGAAGAAATTAAAACGCTTTTCAACATAGAAAGTGGCGCCACTGTCACTTAGAGACTCAACAAGTCTTCCAACAATACAGACGGGTATAACCTAACTGTATTTTTAGCTCGCTCGATAACTCCTCCCCACTTTCGTGGAAACTGCGCGAAATATGCTTCATGTACACAAAAAAGGTGAGATAATTCTATCTCACCTTTGAGCCATATTAGCTGGAGCATTAATTTGGGGGTTAAGCTTTTATCAGTTGGCTCATATCTTCGCGAACTTGTGGCACCGTTAAACCAACGATGATTTGAAGGCTCTCTTGATTTCTAACAATATTCACCGCTCCGTGCTGTGTGAAAAATGCGTTCTCCTTTACAAGAGAGACATCTTTAACTTTAACACGCAGACGCGTCGCGCAATTAGTTAACAATTCAATGTTTTCTTTTCCACCCAAACCTTCAATAAAGGCACTAGCTTGTGACGGACTTGCGCTACTGTTGTGGACCGCTTTCGCTTCTTTGTAGTCAGTTTTGGAATACAACTTACTATCTGCACCTTCACGTCCCGGAGTAAGTATGTTGTATTTTAAAATAAGCGCGCGAAACGTCACAAAGTAAACACCAGTAAACATGAGACCAATAATAATCTGAATCACGTATGTTCCCGCATGGTTACCAGCCAAAGGCAACCAGTTTTGGAAAATAAAGTCTATCAAGCCAGTCTGAAAGTTACCGGAAACACCAAACATAAAGGCGATCGTTGCCATTGTCGCAGATAACAACGCATGCAAAGCAAACAGCGCAGGTGCGATAAATAAGAATGTAAACTCTATTGGTTCAGTGATCCCTGTAAGAATTGCTGTGATTGCGGCTCCGAGCACTAACCCCATCACCATCTTTTTATTTTCTTTTTTCGCAACTGAATAAAGTGCTAGTGCGATACCCGTACAACCAAACACTTTACCCATTCCCGTCAACATCAAACCACCTTGGGGAAATTGTGTCGTTAAACTTTCCGAGCTCTGGGCGAATGTCTGTATATTTTGAATCCAATAGGCAACCGTCCCGCCATCGACTGCAACTGGCCCATAAAAAACGGGACCATATACGAAATGATGCAACCCCGTTGGTATCATGATTCGCTCTAAAAACGTAAATAGCCATACCCCTAAAGATCCAGCAGAAACCAAAAATGATTGCAGATTGTTAATACCATGCTGAATACTTGGCCAAGTCAAACAAGTTAGAATTGCCATCACGACCATAATTGGGAAACTAATGATCACAACCAATGGCGTTCCGCCAAATACAGCCGCCCAATCCGGTAGCTTTTTATCAAAGAATCGGTTGTGAACCCAAACAGAAAGACTTGCAATTAAAATGGCACCTAGCAAGTTTGTATCAAGCGTTAGAATGCCACCAACTTCAGTCAAACCTCGCTCACCTTCCGTATAGTTAACGCCCAGTTCTGGTCCCCAAAATTGAAGGATTCCACCAATAACGTAGTTAAACGTAATGTAGGAAACGAGTGTTGCAAGTACAGCGCGACCAGATGCTTTTTTAGCTAAAGCGATAGGTAACCCAACGGCAAAAATAAGTGCCATATTTTTAAATACGGCGAGTGATGCCTGTAAAATGATCGTCGAGACTTTAACCCAAGCACTCCCCTCCAGTGCCCAAGGAAACACTTCTTGATTTAACAGCACAACGGAGAAACCCAATAACATGCCCGCTGCTGGAAATAATAGAACGGGAACAAACATCGCGGCCCCGAACCTTTGAATAATGTCTTTCATATAAACCTCTTGTTTCATTCACGGAGCCTACAAGTAGGCCCCGAACGTCCAGTTGTTATTGAAAAAATTGAGGAAGGTAGGCTTTATTTTCTTCTAGTAATTGTTTTGTTATTTCTTTAGCTTTTGGCACATTAACCACGGTACGGTTAAGTGTGAGTGCATTAATCAGCTTTTGCTGACTTCCTTCGTACCAAGCATCCACGACTAATTTCTCGTAACCAAGTTGGCTCTCAATCATGGCTTTTTGGAAAGTTGGGATTTTTCCTACAGTAAAAGCTTTCGGTCCATCACTAGTTAGCGCTGCAGGAACTTCTACCATAGCGTCATTTTGTAAGTTTGTAATAGCACCATTATTCGGTACGATGACGAGATATACATCGCTCAAGTTGTAGGCTAGCGAAGCCGCGACTCTCACCATGTATCGACCATGGATATCGGCATGCAGTGTTTCGTGCTTCGTGGTGCCCGCTTCAATTATTCTTGCGTTCAATTCGAACACTCGCTTCTCACGGCCGTTAATTACCTGCCTTGCGCGAGTATTGTTGATATCCTCTTTCGCCACCATTTTTTCAGGGTACAAATAGTATTGAAGATACGTATTCGGCAAAAACTCTGGATTATCAGCAAGCATCGTTCTCATGTTTTTGAATGTGGCTTGCCACGATGGGTCATCCGCTATTTCCGCATCAACCGCACTGATCCCTTCTTTTAAGATGATATTTTTAATTTTATCCGTTAAGTCATAACCCTGTTTGTTACGAATTTTGGTAAACCAGCCATAGTGATTAAGCCCAAAGTATTCAGGAACAAAGTCCCAAATTTCACACCCTAACAATTGCGCATAGCTGACCATAATCGCTGCTGGCATATCACAGATATTTAGAATTCGCTTATCATGCGGAAATTCACGATTTAAAGCTTCAGCGACAATTGCCGCCGGGTTGGTGTAATTAAGAATCCACGCATCTGGACACGTTTGTCGGATCTCGTTCACTAGCTGGATCATGTCGCCGATAGAGCGAAGTCCATATGCCATTCCTCCCGCGCCACATGTCTCTTGCCCAACACAAGAGTTGGATAGCGGGATTTGTTCATCGCGCTCGCGCATGGCCAACCCACCAGTGCGGATCTGGATAAAGAAAAAGTCCGAATCTGCGAATGCGACAGATTTATCCGTTGTATAAACAAACTCTTCAACTTCTGGATAGTGTTCTCGCAATAGAATTTCAGTAGCTAATGCATTCGACTCTTGGCGTTTTTCATCTATGTCGTAAAACACGACTTTTGCGAGTGGAAAGTTATCTTTTTCGGCAATAAGGCTGTTCATCATACCAAGTGTGTATGTACTGCCAGCACCAACAATCGTTAATTTTTGACGTTTCATTTCGCTACCTCAAATGTTTACCCTGAAAATGTATAAAATAAGTATTAATACTTTTATGATACTTTTAAAGTGTAAGCACAAAGATACGAGATAAAAATCACACAAAGATCCTAAGGAAAAGTATTAACTACATCTCAGATCACATTCTTGCTATCATGATCCAAGACTTAGCGAGGTATTATGAAACCCAAATACATAGACATTGCGGAACGATTAGAAAAAAAGATCAAAGATGGGGAACTACAACCTAAATCGATGCTTCCAAAAGAGAGTGATTTGCAAGAAGAGTTTTCCGTAAGCCGCGTAACCATCAGAAAAAGCTTACAAATTCTGGTCGATAATAATTTAATTAGTCGGACAAGAGGTAGTGGAACTTATGTAAACGATCTAAAAGCCCAACATGATGCCTTACATTTGCTGGGTTTTATCGAGGAAGTCAGTAAACAGGGGAAAACTCCTAGCTCTCAAGTCATAAAGTTCGAACTTAAAAAGCCGAATGAGCAGGTTGCTAAGCAGTTAAATCTCTCGCCCAATGATGATACATATGAAATACATAGACTCAGATGTATTAATGATGAGCCTGAAATTTACGAAGTCACTCATATGCCAGCAGTGTTATTTCCAGACTTGAGCATAGCCATAATGAATGGTTCTAAATATGAGTACATTGAAAATAGCAAAGGATTGAAAATTGCGAAAAGCAGTCAGTCTGTCAAACCGTATTTGTTAGATGCAGAGACGGCCTCATACCTGAATGAATCAGAAGCTTCCCCTATTCTAAAAGTTGAGTCCACTGGTTACCTAGAAGATGGTCGTGCATTTGAATATACCGTCAATTACTTCCGACTTCATCAATACAGCTTCGAGTTTATTTCAACTAGGACGTAGTAGTATTCGACGCTAATGGTTAATCATTGCGCCAAATCTTATATCCGACCTCTCGCATTGCTCTTCCGAGTAGGTGGGAGGCAACTGGCGCAGTGAGAACGATAAACAACATCGTACCGATAACCCGAGAGATCACAGTAACTTCAGGGAGTGAGAAGGCAACCGCTAGTAGTAAGCAACTAACTCCAACGGTACCGGCTTTGGTTGCGGCATGCATTCGGGTATATAGATCTGGCAACCGCAACACACCTAAACTAGCGCTTAGGATCAATAACGTCCCTAAACATAAAAACAGCCCAATCAACACATCCATTATTCTCTCTCCTTCCTTTTAACGATCAAACGCGCAAATGCGATTGTGCCAAGAAATGCGACCAAACCTAATGTAATGGCGATATCTAACAAGGCATCCTCACCACTGTCTAAGGTGTAAACCGTAATAAAACCGATGGTGATAAATGAAATCAAATCTAACGCCACAACTCGGTCAGCCAGCGTTGGTCCTAAAATTAAACGGAAGAAAGCCATAACAAAACTGAGTAATAGCCCTGCATAGGCAAAAGTGACACTTATTTGCAGCCAGCTACCCACGCGTCACCTCCAAAATTCGATGCTCTAATCCGTTTTTAATTCCACGAATAACTTCTTCATGCTCAGGTGCAAACATGGCGTGAACGATAAGATGCTTTTTATCAGGCGTAACATCCAAACTGAGTGTGCCCGGTGTTAAAGAAACCATATTCGCAAGTAAGGTGATTTCAAGGTCGGAATCGACGTCCAAAGGGACATAGACGATATCTGGCTGGCTCAAATGCGTTGGCGTCACGACATCCCACACGACTCTTGCAACCGATATGATCATTTCATAAGCGAAGTACACCAGTAACTTTAATGCCGACGCAAAACGTCGAAAGTAGCTGGTTTTTAATCCAAATGGTTGGCTCAACCGTAAGGCAAAAAAACCGACCGTAAATCCGACAATAAAATTCAAACTCGAATAGCTGCCGTTTAACATCATCCATGCTAATGCTAAGAAAAGATTGAGGAATAGATAGATCATGGATTTCCTCCCAATACCGCTCGAATGTATTCATTCGGATTTAACAGTTGTTCAGCAGCTTGAACAGAAAACTGATAAAAAGGCTCCGCCACAAAGCCTATGACCAACGTGAATATGGTCAATACGGCAATTGGAACGCAATACAACCAATGTACTTTGACTTGCAGAGTCTGTTCTGTTTTCTCCCTAACCAGCTTTTTCCAGAATGCCTCACTCCAAATTTTCGTCATCGAGTAGACGGTAAGCAGCCCCACCAACAGCGCGGTACCGGCTAACCAGTAATATTCAGCCTGTAAACTCGATTTGATCACCAAAAATTTGCCCCAGAAACCAGAGAGCGGCGGAAATCCTGCCAGAGAAAACGCAGGGACAAGAAACAAGAACGCTAACCAAGGCATTGCTTTATATACCCCGCCCAAATGTTCAAGTTGACTAGAGCCATATTTGCGCTCAATAAAGCCACCGATTAAGAACAAATTCGCTTTTACAATGATGTGATGAACAATGTAGAAAATAGCGCCAGCCAAAGCTAAAGGAGTGTAAATCGCTAATCCCATTATCATGTAACCTATTTGGCTAATGATGTGAAAAGAAAGAATTTTCTTAATGTCGAATTGACTTGCCGCCCCCAAAACGCCCGTTAACATGGTGAGGCCAGCAATCCAAATCAACGTCGGCTGCCAACCACTCTCGGCGAGCGGAAATACTAATGTGAAGACTCGTATTAACGCGTATACGCCGACTTTAGTAAGCAACGCAGCAAACAGCGCAACCACACCACTTGGTAAGGTGTGATAAGAAGCTGGCAACCAAGCAAATAAAGGAAATAGTGCCGCTTTGATAGAAAAGGCAAACAAAAACAAGGCGGACAACATCATGTTGATGCTCAATTCGCTCTCTCCCGCTTTGGTATAGAGATCGGCCAAGTTCAAGGTGCCCGTAGCGCCATACAACAAACCGATGGCAAGTAAGAACACTAGCGTCGAAATCAGGTTCAACATCACATACTTCACTGCCCCATCAATTTGAGTTTTCGTTGCATCTAATACCATTAAACCAAATGACGCGATGAGCATGACCTCAAACCAAACATACAGATTAAAAATATCTCCGGTGAGGAACGCGCCATAAACACCAGCAAGCAACACGTGCGTCAACGCATGGTAATTGCTATAGGAAGGTTTTCGGTGAAGGTCCGCCATGGCATAGAAAACACATATCGCACCAATCACTGCCGTAATCATCACCATGGCAACGCTGAAGTAATCTGCGACAAAGACGATACCAAACGGTGCTTGCCACTGGCCAAAAGCAACGGCTTGAATACCATTACTTATGATGTTTTCTGTGAGAAGGCCTGCGACAACAAGGTTCAAAATCGCACTCGCGCCACTTAACCACTCAGCACTTTTTGTTGAGCGACGTACAAAGAAAATGGTCAGCGCCGTACTCAATGAAAGAACAACAGGTAACGTCAGCAAAATCGAACTCATTGACCCTCCTCAGAACGTTGCATTTCATCGACGTCTGCGGTTCCAGAATCTTTATAAGCTCGATAGAACAACATTAAAGCAAAAATAAGTAGCCCAAAACCGATGACTATCGCAGTTAAAATCAGTGCTTGAGGTAATGGGTTTGCCGCGCCATCTGGTGGCAAAAGTGCATTATCACCAATCAATGGCGGCTCTCCAGGAGTCAGCCTTCCCGCGGTAAAAATAGCAAGGTTAACCGCACTACTGAGTAACATGATACCGAACAAAAGACGCAAGATATGCTTTTCTAGCATTAAGTAAACGCCTGCGGCAACAAGTATTCCAACGACAACACTCCAGACTATTTCCATTACTCTAGCTCCTCATTAATACGAAGCAACATTCCCATCACGCCACCTATAACGGCAAGATAAACACCAACATCAAAAACCAACGGCGTACCCAGTGGTATCACATCTTTCCACCACAACCCGGTTAAAAACGGTTTATCAAACGCAAAGCTCAAAGCACCAGATATTAAGCTCAATGCGATGCCAGATAACGCAATGAAAAACGGCTTGAAATACAATCTAGAACGAACGTATTTCGGTGATTCCGCGAACATGAGAAGCGATAAGCCAATAACGGCAATCAATGCACCAATGAAGCCACCACCCGGTTCGTTATGACCACGTAATAACAGATACACTGAGAACACGAGCATGAGCGCCGCAACGATATGTGCCGTGGTTGCAAAAATTAATGATTGAATACGGTTTTGCTTTTTCGCTCTTGTCTTAAGCAAGCTCACTGCTGCAATCCCAGCAATGACAACGACGACAACCTCTCCCAATGTATCGAACGCACGAAAGTCGACGAGAATGACGTTGACAATATTGCGCCCATGCCCGCCTGGGACACTATTTTCCGCAAAGAAATCCGACACCGATGAATCCATCGGCTGGGACGTGATTCCTAACAAGAGGAAAGTAATCGAAACACCTATCACGCCCGCTATACAAACATTCGCCACTTTGCGTTTTATTGAATGCTTGGGCACGGTGGTTAAACGCGGCATATGACGCATTAACAATGCTAAAAAGACCACCATTAATGTTTCCACTAACAGTAAAGTCTTCGCGACGTCCGGAGCGCTGTAGATCATAAAAACAAGCGTGGTCATAAAGCCAATCATACCTAGCGCAGAAATCGCAAGAAGCCTTGAGTGAGACAACGTACATACGATCGCTGCACCAATCAGCAATAAGGCAATGCCAATTTCATAGAAAGCCACGTTTGAAAGCTGTTCAAACAAAGGCAGAGGAATAAATGCTACCTGACCAAGCAAAGCGACGGCGAGTACCGTGAAAAATAGCAGAACATAACGACTCAACTGCTTTTGCTGCAACAGCGCCGTTTGCCACTTCGCCAGTGTCATCATGCCATCTAATAGTCGTTCAAAAGCGTTCTCCGCTTTAGGTACGAACAGATGTAACCGCTGAAAAAATGCAGACACAGTAGGATAAACACGGTACACCACATACCCCAATACTAGCGTGATAACGCTTAGGACCAGCGGTACATTCACACCATGCCATAATGATGTCGCTTTAAGAGCAGCTGTGGGCAGAATGTCAGCAGAGCCCGGAAAAATGATATTGCGATCTAACCAATTTAAACCGACTAACGGAACGATGAGACTGCCAAGTGCCAAGAGTAAAGGTGAAACCCACATAGCCTTTTGGGCCTCAATCGGCTTCGTTTCAATTGGCACGAGATCACGGTGAGCAAAGAATGGTCTCGCAATAAGCATAATAGTTAGCGCAACCATCAGTATATTCACGATTAAAAGTACAAAGGCGATCCAGTTATTGAGCTCTACGGCGGATTTGTACATGTATTCTTTGCTCAAAAAGCCTAACAACGGCGGAAACCCAGCTTTCGACAATGCAGCCAAACTCCCCGCAACCATGCTGATGACGAGCACTGACTTCAAGCCGTACAGTTGATCGATATCTCGTGTTCCTGTCGCTTTGTCGATATTGCCCACCACCATAAACAGCGCTGCTTTATAGAAAGAGTGAGCGAGAATAAACATCAATACTGCACTCACGGCCAAATCTGTGCCCATACCTAACAATAATGTTAGTTTCCCCAAAGCCACGTTCGTGCTGTAGGCTAGCATCAGCTTCAAGTCAGTTTGTTTTAATGCGACAAACGTGCACCAAACGGCGGTGATACTCCCTGTGATCACTAAGGCATAAAACCAAACCTCGCTATGAGCATAAACTGGCGATAAACGTGCTAACAAGTAAATGCCCGCCTTTACCATTGTTGCCGAGTGTAAATACGCACTGACTGGAGTGGGCGCTGCCATCGCGTTAGGTAGCCAAAAATGAAACGGGAACTGCGCAGATTTAGTAAATGCACCAAGTAGTATGAGCACGAGAGATGGGATAAACCATTCATGCTGCGCAATAGTGTCTGCCTGCTCGATAATGGTATTTAGCTCATAACTCCCTGCCATTGCTCCCAGCAAGATAAGACCAGCTAGCAACGCTAGCCCACCAGCACCTGTAACGATCAACGACTGCAGTGCATTTTTTCGTGACGTTTTGTTTTCGTGATTAAAACCAATCAGTAAGTAAGAAGTGATGGTGGTGAGTTCCCAGAAAACAAATAACAACAGGATGTTATCGCTCATCACAATCCCTAGCATGGCAAGCATGAATAGGGTTAGGTATAAATGAAAGGAAAATCGGCTATCACTCTCTCGTAAGTAAGCCAAAGCGTATATTTGGATCAGTGCGCCAATCCCGCTGATCAGCCCGGCAAAAAGGAATGACAGACCATCTAACCTAAAGCTGAAGTTAATATCGAGGCCAGGTATCCATTCCGCATTCCAGCTTACGCCTGCGGGTGTGTAGATGTAAAAAAGAAAAGAGAAGATTAAAATTGGCAGCACAGGGAAAATCAGTAAGACCAACTGATTATCGAGATTTTTCGGCAGGTTTTCTTTACCCGTTATGCTATTCAACATCGCAGCCCATTCATTTTTATAAGAAAGTTCGCCCTATTTGGCGCAAAGATAAAAAGCTCCACTTGATTGTTTTAGCCCAAGTATTTCAAAAAAGATCATAAAACCAAGGGATAAGTAGCAAACAGCAATCACTGAATGCTACTTAAAGGAACGTTAATACAAACAGCTACTTGCTGTCCGCTACGGTGTAAGAACGTAGATCACTACTTACGTGTTCTCGACTGAATGTGTATGGATTATCGTCATCAGTTAACTCGAACGCATCGTAGGTGCAGTCACCGATATCATTTCTCGGACAAACATAAACGTTCGAACGTTCTATCATTTCTGTGTGGCATTTCGGGCATAGGTTTTTCATGTCACTCTCCTCTGATAACTTATTGATACACTGATAATTCCATGTTCTAGAACTCCGTCTCCCTCCTTTACCTAAAACAACCACTTAAACCCAGGTTTGTTACACACCAATTACTGAATCGGCGATACAAAACCATCGGGCTTAAGAGCGACCAAACTACAGTTTATAGATTGCAAAATGTTTTCAGCCGTATTACCAATGACGTAGCCAGATATCCCTGTTCTCGCTAAGGTACCCATGACTAGAACGTCCACTTCTATGCTTTCTACGTAATCCGGGATTTTTTCATCAGGCTTTCCGTGTAAATGATGAATCACAATTTCACCCGTAATCCCCGACTCTTCCAGCAGTTGTTGTAGAGCTTGTTTATGATCGGCTTTTGCTTTGTCGAGTTCATGTTTCAACTCAGCATCGTCGACTTGAATCCAAGCATTGTCATGTAGGTAGTTCTCTAAGTAATATTCCCAGCAAGAAATCACATGTAAACGACTGTCACAGGTGTCGGCTATTGAACGAGATAATTCAAGTAAACGCAACGCTAATGAGTGCTGTTCATCGCTCGCCGTTAACGGATCTATAGCAACAGCCACACGGCGTTTGTCTCTCGGCTTATCAATCGGTCGGTGTAACCATAATGGACAAGGACATTTGCGTAACAGTGTCATATCAATGGCTTTGAAGCCTTCAGCACCTTCACCGAGTGGTTCAGCTTCTTTGATGATAAGATCTTTGTTGTCAGCTAATGCTTCTTTAATGATACAGACAGCGGGTTTTTCACTGCTTTTCACAGTAAGAGGAAATGCCAGATCATCTTCAGAAAGATCGAGCTTCTGTCTGTATTCCTGAATGCTTTGTTTGAGGGAGTCTTGTAGCGATTGCTCATAACTTTGCTGATACTGGAGCATATCCGCGGGGAAATCGGGGCACGCAATTAGCCCTGAAACAGGTACTTTGTTGCTGGATGCGATCCTCATCGCTTGTTCGAGCGCCTCACTATGACCAGGCAATCCTTGTGTTGCAAAAAGTATGTTCGCGAATCGTTTCATACACACCTCCTTGTTTGGTTAAATATTAACCACCCACAAAGTATAATACCTAACGGATAATTGTAACGGCTTGTGACGTTGATGAAATCAATTCTCATTAAGCTATGGATATTGCTTCATTTTGCTTTACGTCACCTTCTCCTTTTCTTTACGACTGTGGCCCGCTGACCCCAATAGAGCTACATACTAAAAATTGAGACCAAATAAAAACCCAAATTACTCAAAGTTTTTTCTCACCTTGAGTAACTTGGGTATAAGCAATAACACACTTAGGCTACGGACTTAAATGGGTAACCTAAATTTTCATACGACTTAGTTGAAAGATGCCATATCAATCACGAATCAGTGTGCAAGTATTCACAGCCCTAATGATCCAGAAGTCGCTGTAAATTAATGTTAAGGTTGCTGTTTTGTTGGTGCCAAAGCAATTTCGCGAACACATACACCTTGCGGTTGCTGATAAGCAAACAGCACTGCTCGTGCAATATCGTCGGCTGCCAACACGCCCCCCATATCCTCTTTCCAAGCATCATAGCCATCTTTAATATCTTGAGACGTAGTATGGGAAAGTAATTCAGTTTCCACTGCGCCAGGTGCAATAGTCGTAACACGAACATTCGATGATGCGACTTCTTCACGTACGTTTTCAGAAATCGCATGAACCGCAAATTTGGTACCACAGTAAGCGGCATGATCAGGAAATGTTTTCTTGCCCGCAATAGAGCTGATATTAATGATCGTACCACTGTTACGCGCTTTCATCGGTGCTAAAACGGACTGCATGCCATTTAGCAAGCCAAGTACGTTCACATCAAACATGCGCTTCCACTCCGATGCGTCCTGAGTATCTATCTGGCCTAGAAGCATAACGCCTGCGTTATTTACAAGTGCATCTACCGGACCATACAACGCTTCTGCTTTCTCAATTGCCGCTTCAAAAGAAGCTTTATCGGTCACATCTACCTTTTCACAAAGCGTATTTGGTAAGTTTAATGCTTCTAAACGTTCTACACGTCTTGCTAACAAAAGAAGAGCATGGCCCTGTTCGCTGAAATGACGTGCAATCGCTTCACCAATGCCTGAACTAGCGCCTGTAATAACAATTAACTTTTTCATTTTGAATCCTTAATAGAACGGTTTACCTCAATGGCGATAAGTTTAAGAAAACTTTGTTTGTTGATATATACCGACCTAGTTGAAACACTGTTGTTATACTGCAACAATACTTTTTTGAATTACGCAGAAGTCATCATGCAAACACACATCAACCTTGCGGATATCCGCTCTTTCGTCCTAATCGCTCAACTAGGAAACTTCACGAAAGCAGCAGAGCAACTTGGCGTTTCTCGCTCACACGTTTCACGTCAAATAACAAATCTGGAACAACAAATTGGTGTTACTTTGCTACAAAGGACCACTCGAACACTGAACCTCACTGAAGCAGGCAAGGTTCTGTATAAACAGTGTGAAACTGCCCTTCACAATATTGATCAAGCTGTTATGGCAGTGGTTGATGATGTAGAAGACTTAAGAGGTGAAATTCGTATCAACTGCGTGGGGGGCTATTTAGGAGAAGACGTTGTCGCAGATATCGTTTCTCAGTTTCTAATCCAACACCCACAGGTGAGCATTAACTTAGATTTCAGCAGCCATCGTGTCGATTTAATCGCGGATGAATTCGACATCGCTTTTCGAATGGGAAAGTTAGACGACTCCAACTTTATCGCTCGCAAACTGATTGATGTGGAAATGGGGACGTACGCAAGCCCAAGTTATTTAGAAACATATGGCTATCCTTCGCATCCAAAAGACTTAGAAAAACACACTTGTTTGACAGGTAGTGTGACACGCTGGGCATTCGAGAACACAAATACAAAGCAGTCAACGGAACACCAGATACGTGGACAGTTACGATGTAAGAGTGGCAGAGTAATGATAAAAGCAGCGTTGGCGGGAAATGGTATCATCCGTGTACCAGCACTTTATTGCCAACAAGAACTCCAGACAGGCAAGCTAAAAGAAGTGTTTACCGACTGGAGCATTCCGAGTGTGGAGTTTTCACTCCTTTACCATCACGACCGACATCAACCAAAACGCATCCGAGCCTTTATTGACTTTGCTACTCAATATTTTCGTCAGCTGCCGAGTAAACACAAGTAACGTGCTCGATAGCATTTCACTATGTGAACCAATATATACGGAATCTATAAAACCCAAATTTGTACTAAAGAAATACGTAAGCATCGTGATGTTTTAAGGTCTAGTTTTCATAAACATTAGCGGTGTTTGCCCAGTTTGCTTTTTGAAAAATGCAATAAAAGCACTGTCTGAAGAAAACTCCAGCCAATCAGCAACGGCGCTGACTTGCATTCCCGTTGATAACAATTCAACTGCTTTTAAGAGCCTCCACTGTTGACGCCAATCTTGATAATTCATACCCGTTTCCGACTTAAATAATCGTGTTACCGTCTTAGTACTTGCCCCCACTTTGTCTGCAAGAGTAGTAAGCGAAGGAGCGAGAAATGAAGGTTCAACCAACTCCCGGCGAAATGTTGTTAAGCGCCGATGTGATGGCAAAGGCAACTGAAACGAATAACGTTTCGCAGCATAAAACTCCTCCCAGAAGAGTGCTGTCGTATTTAGCATCTCGCTGTTAGGCTTATCCCACTCCCAAAATGACATTTTATCAATGAGGGCTTGGAGTAAATTATTCACTTCTATCATCGTGATCTTACTCGGACAGGCAAACTCCTCACAATCAAAATACAAAGATCGATACGCCACCACATTCGTCATCAGTGCGCGATGCGGCGTATTAGGTGGGATCCAAACCGCCTTTGTCGGTGGCAAAATACAAATCGAGTCTTCCAGAGCAAAACTCATACAACCTTGAGGTGCGTACAATAACTGCCCTTTTTTGTGCTGATGCATACCTGAGTCGTGCTTGCCAATATCCGCAGCAATTCCCACTACACAATTAGAAATTTTGTCTGCGTCAAATTGTGTTTTTTCGTTAATAAGCGCCATTTTGTCCGAATGTTGATGTATTTGGTTTTTATGTTGTTATTAGATCAATCATAGCCTCATTTATACTGCCCGCCAACTTCATTAACGATGGGTAACAATATGAATACTAAGCCCTCTTTATGGCTCATGCTGGTTATGTTGATGTTTCCGCAAATTGTAGAAACCATCTATAGCCCAGCGTTGAGCTCAATCGCTCTATCATTTGATGTAAACCACGCACAAGCAGCCCAAACATTGTCGATTTACTTCCTAGCTTTTGCCATTGGCGTTGTAGTTTGGGGAGTTCTCGCAGATAAACTGGGAAGAAGGCCCACCATGCTTATTGGGCTCTTTATCTATGGTTGCGCATCTTTACTCGCAACTCAAACCGAAAGCTTTGCTGTTGTCATGGCTGCGCGAGCCCTGAGCGCATTTGGTATCGCGGTAGGATCCGTTGTCACACAGACCATGCTTCGTGACGCGTTTGACGGCCAAGAACTGAGTAAAGTCTTCAGCTTAATGGGGATGGGTATATCAATCAGCCCGGTAGTTGGCATGCTATTAGGTGGGCAGCTTACAGGGCTTGGTGGATATCGTTATGTGTTTTTTGCCTTATTTTTAATCGCGCTAGTATTGCTCGCTTATAACGTTATTAAGCTTCCTGAAACACAGAAGGAACACACACCAGTGCGGTTGCATCAACTTAGCTTGAAAATGCTAAGAGACGCGCGAATTTGGCGCTCAGCATTATTAGTCGCTTTGTATAACATTGCTCTGTTTGCTTATTACCAACTTGGCGCATTTACTTTCTCAGCACTTGGGTATAACTCCGAACAATTTGGATACAGTGGCATGGTACTGGGGTTAGGCACTCTGCTTGGAAGTTATTTAAATAAATCCCTAGTGTCTAAAAATGTTCGAAAAAGCCAACTACTTTGGCTCTCAGCAGTATTGCTTAGTTTGGGATCAGTCGGTGTGTTGATTCTGAGCCAATCAATCTGGTTTGTTGCTCCAATGATGTTAGTCGTCATGTCGTATGGGATTGCGATACCCAATATACTCAGTGACGCACTCGTTGATTATAAACAACAGGTAGGTAGCGCAGGCGCTTTATTTGGGCTCATGTACTACATCATGATCGGGACGGGATTAGCGATGGCTGGAACAGCACAAAACTTAGGTGTCGTTCTATTAGCATGTAGCTGTTTAGCGATTTTATTAGCGTTTTCTACAAAACAAGTTCATACCGACTTGTGAGTATAATAATGAAATACTCTCCGTAATGGTTCACCGAGAATCTAGAGAATTTTTCAATCAATAGGAACTGAGGAGCACAATAGTAACCGCTCCTCAGTTGTCTTCTAGAGGGCGATCTAAACTAAATTAACCTTAAAGAAGCTCTCTAATTTATCAAATGGGATCACATCCAATTGATCGTAGAGATCCGTATGATTCGCATTTGGAATGATCATCAATTCTTTAGGCTCTGCCGCCGCTTCATACGCCGTTTCACTGAAATAGCGAGAGTGCGCCTTTTCGCCATGAATGAACAACACTGGGCGTGGAGATATCTCTTCAATGTAGGTCAGAATTGGCATATTCATAAACGACAGCGGCGTTGTGAGTGTCCATGCAGCATTTGAGTTAATCGCTCGTGGATGAAAGCCACGTTCAGGAGACTTGTAATAGGCTGCATACTCAATAACAAATTGGGGCTCACCTCCAACTAACTCAAGCGATACTGGCCCGTAAGTAGGTGTTCCATTTTCGGCGTCTTCCCATCGTTGCAGGCTTAGCTGCTCTAACGTTTGCGTGCGCTGTTCAAACGTCGTACTGTCGTTATAGCCTTTAGACATTACACGGGTCATATCATACATCGTACTGGTTGCGACTGCTTTGACGCGTTTATCTGCAGCAGCTGCGTTTAACGCCATGCCGCCCCAACCACATATGCCTATCACACCAATTTTCTGACGATCAACGTCTTTCTGTAGGCCAATAAAGTCCACAGCTGCGCTAAAGTCCTCTGTATTGATATCAGGTGATGCAACGTTTCTTGGTTCACCACCACTCTCTCCGGTATACGACGGATCAAACGCTAAAGTAATGAAGCCTCGCTCGGCTAATGTTTGAGCATATAACCCTGAAGACTGCTCTTTCACAGCGCCAAATGGACCACTAATGACGATAGCCGCAAGCTTGCCACTTTTATTTTTAGGTCGATAAAGATCCGCTGCCAACATGATGCCATAACGGTTTTTAAAACTCACTTTGCGATGTTGAACTTGGTTACTTTTCGTAAATGTTTTATCCCAGGTGTCACCAAGATTTATTTGCGTCTCAGCTTGAACAGAACTCGTTGAGAGCGATCCGACTCCCATAGCAACCACGCTGGCACCCGTCATTTTCATCATATTGCGACGACCTTCATCAGGTTCATCTTGGTAACTTGCTTGATTGTCGTTCTGGCTTTTCATGGTAGACACTCCTAATTAACGTAACACACGATGAGTACAGTACGCGGAGGCTTTATCGCTCCTACTTTACTGACACGTACATTGTTGCAACTTTCGTATTTTTTCGTTAACCAGATACTACGCATTGCTTGCCTAATCTTCCGAAGATTGGTCTAAACCTGCCATAACGGTAAGTGCCTAAGTCAATTAGTCTCAGGGACTCACATGAGCCACTCTCATCGCAAAACTATGAAATTTACCTAAAGCTTGATAATCGTTGTGAAACCATCTATCAAAAACTTTCGCCCCAAAATCGTTCCTCCGACAAAGCTATGACATTTTCAAACCATATGTTAACTAAATGCTAAGGGGTACTGATAAAACTAGCAAAGTACTTACTAAATAATAAAGTGGCTCGCTCGTTATGCCAAAAATTCAAATATCACTTTATTTTCAAAACCAGCTATTGAAATCTGCAAAGTGTATGGGGGTTAATAATCCTGTTCTACGTGCGAAGTACTCTAACCAACGGCGAATGGCTCCGAATACCACCTATAGCTATCGCATTCCAGAGAGAGCACATAAATTATGCACCAGCGTGCACTAATAGTTAAAATGATTGGTGATAGCTACGTTAATTAAATGATTCTGTCAAATTAGAAGAGAATACAAGCCCATTAAGCTGATTTTGTTCACATATAACCTTGAACTTCTCAGTACAGTATAAGTTGCCGGCCCCTTCTAATCTCGATTTAAAGATCACTTTATCTTTTACATCGTCATCAATGAACACAAGGACCTCTAACCCGTCCGGGCTTCCATATGAGATCTTTTCTATACATTTTTGTCTATCTTCTTTTCCAAAAGTCAGCGATGTATATAAATACCATTTCTCGCCTTGATAGTTAACAGGTAAAAACTCCCCGCCCTCTGATAGATAAGTATTCAAGATTTCATATGCCCTCGGAGATAAAACAAGATATGTACGCAACCATAAGCTAATATCAGGTAATTCAGAGTTTTTTGTTAACACGTCTTCAAACTCGACTACCGCAGGCTTCCAAATACCTTTCAGAGATTTATTTTCAACACCCTGTAATAAGATCTTCTCAAAATAATTGAAATCCCCCAGCTGGGTAGCGACTTCATCGGGACAAGTGCATATCGTCTGAAACACATGTAAATTATCGTTAATCTTATAAACCGTCATCATCTTTTCCAAGCTTCACTCTTACCTTCCAATAAATAAATGTTATCCTTTAAGTCTATTTTGACTCGAAATAAGTTCACTTCAAAGTGCTGATTACGAAGAATTGCATTATAAAATTGGCGTTAATACAAGAGGTCATTTTTGATAAGTCAATTTCTTGCCGACCGATTAGTTAACTAAATGGGTCTGTCAAACTAGATGAGAACACAACTCCACCTAGATCATTTCTCTCGCACAAACTCTTAAACGATTCCGTACAATACAGAAAGGTCGGTCCTAGCATCTTTGACTTAAAAACGGCCTTTTCCGTAACACCGTTTCCATTAAACACTAACACCTCTAAACCTGCTAAGCTACCATATTCAAGTTTTTGGACACACTTGTCTTTATCTTCTGGCCCAAACTCCAATGGTGTATATAAGTACCACTCTTCTCCTTGATAACGAATCGATAAGAACTCACCTACTTTGCTCAGTGGTTCTTTTAAATATGCATAAGATTTAGGGGAAAGCACTAAGAAAACTCGTAGCCATAAACTGATATCTGGAAGTAATGAGTCTTTCTTGAGAACATCTTCAAACTCAATATCCACTTCACCCCATATACTTTTTAAAGAAAAGTTTTCTAATGGCTGCACAACGATTTTTTCTATTAAATCTATATCACCTAACTGCCTAGCGACAGAACTAGGCGTAGTGCTCACAATTTTATATTCATTGTGACAGTCGGAAATTTTATAAATCATTATAGGCCTCTTCAGTACTCATTTATCCTTTCAGGTATGGTCTTAGGATATATTCATTTTTTCAAATGATTTTTTACTGGAAGGAAAGAAGCTATAAAGGACAAGATAACAAAATAAAAGAGTCTCTCTACCTTAATGAGGCTGGGATTCCAACGGTGCTGATGGTGAAGCGTAACTTCTCAACTCCGTTACGACTTCAATTCCGTATTTAAGCTTGTCAATTAGCCATGGTCATATTACATTTCGACCTGTCACCACTTTCCAGTTTCAGAACAAAGAAGAGCTTTAATGGTTCAGCATCCAACTGCTGTTGATCGCCTCTCCCTGCTCATCAAGTTTATGAATAATATAGTCGATAAACACTTTTACTTTCGCGGGCACAAACTTACGACTTGGATAGTATATATAGACACCCTGACCTTCGGTTCTTTGAGGTTCAGAAACCAACATCAGTTTACCTTGCTGTACTAAGTCTCGAGCAAGATATTGGGGCATCAGAGCAATCCCTGCTCCTAAACTCGCTAAAGAGGCCATCGCATAACCATTGTCTACTGTCACTTGATGTGTAGGACTAAATTCTACTAATTGCCCATCTAAAGGCATCGTCAAGGTAAGCAAGCGCCCCGATTGTTTATAGCGGTACATTATCCATTTGTGCTGGTTAAGCGCTTCAACACTCTGAGGCCGACCAAACTTCTTTATGTACTCCGGACTGGCAAACATACCCATATCAATAGGACATAATCGCCTCGCAATCAGGTTGCTGTCATTAAGTCTCCCGCTTCGAATAGCAACGTCCATCCCACTCTCCAATATACTGGTGTATTCATCAGAAAAGCTAAGATCCAACTTCACTTCAGGGTAACGTTCGCAAAACTCTGGAATCAGCGGAGTTATATAGTTTTGCCCGAACGATAAAGGAAGGCTGACACGAAGTGTACCAAACGGAGATGCAATACTTTGATGAAGCTGCTCTTCACTACTTTTGAGCAAGTTGATCACTTCTCTTGCCGTCTCAAGGTAGTTAAACCCCGCTTCAGTGAGCTGGAGTTGACGTGTTGTACGGTGAACTAAACGAACACCCAAATCCTGTTCTAGGCGAGCAATCGCTTTACTAACAGTAGAAGGCGACTGCCCTAATTGATTCGCGACTGCTGTAAAGTTCCCTAAGTCCACAACAGATACAAACAACTTTATTAATGACAACTTATCCATACGCTCACAATTAATGAAAAATAATCACATCTAATATGACAGAAAAAGTATTTTTGTGTCATGCAAACTTTTCTAGTATTTCGGAAAAGCATACCTAGCTATGGATATTTCTACTGACCTCAGAGACGACAAATAAAGCCAACACCATTAACTCTACACTCATAATGCTCGTGCTTACGGCATTTTCTCCAACCTTTATTCCATTGCATCTCATTAAGTGCAATAAAACATACTGAACTTGCTCTAACACGGTAAGAGGTTTTAATGACAATAATTCAACTTAAACGCGAAGTGATCTGTTTTGCTGGCGATTCTGGAGATGGTATCCAATTACTTGGAGAACGCTTTTCAGACAACTCGTCGAAACAAGGAAACGATGTCATGACGTTACCTGATTATCCAGCTGAGATAAGGGCTCCGGCAGGAACCACATCTGGAGTATCGGCTTTTCAGATGCAGTTTGCCTCAACAGAGATTTATACTCCTGGCGACGATTTTTCAGTCTTAATCGCTCTGAATGCCGCTGCATTAAAAACCAAAATCTCACAACTCGTTGAAGGCGGTTTGGTGCTTATTGATCTCGATGGTTTTAATAAAAAAAACCTTGAGCTTGCTGGCTATGAATCTAACCCATTGAGCGATGGTAGCCTCGCAAATTACCGAGTGATTAGTGACAGTTTTACGCGTTTAACCGTTCAATCTCTTTCTCAGTTAAACATAGCGCCTAAAGTAGTGAAGCGAAGCAAAAACTTTTTTATGCTTGGTATTGTTTTATGGATTTACAGCCGTCCACTAGAGCCGACCATTGAATGGCTAAATAATAAATTCGCTGACAATCCGCAAGCGAGAGAGGCAAATACTTTAGCCATAAAGTCGGGATTTCATTATGCCGAAACAACCGAAATATTCAGCGACTGTTTTCAGGTTGCTCCCGTAGCAGATAAAGCAGGCTTGTATCGCACTGTTTCAGGGAACGAAGCATTATCGCTTGGGTTAATATGCGCAGCAGAAAAACTCCAACGCCAGCTATTTTTGGGCTCGTACCCCATAACACCCGCCTCAGATATTCTACACACGCTATCAACCTATCAACACTTTGGGGTTACGACATTCCAAGCAGAAGATGAGATTGCAGCTGCTTGTTCAGCTTTAGGCGCATCTTATGCTGGCGGTTTAGGAGTCACATCAACGTCTGGCCCTGGATTATGTTTGAAAGCAGAGACCATTAACCTTGCCGTGATGGCGGAGTTGCCAATGGTTGTTATCAACGTACAACGTGGAGGCCCCTCAACTGGCCTACCGACTAAAACAGAGCAATCAGACTTGCTTTTGTCTTTGTATGGTAGAAATGGGGATTCACCACTCCCAGTGTTGGCTCCTGCTTCTCCCGCAGACTGCTTTGACATGGCAATCGAGGCCTGTCGAATTGCTACTACATTTATGACGCCAGTGATCTTATTGAGTGACGGCTACTTAGCAAACGGCTCCGAATCTTGGCTCGTGCCCAACCCTGATGAGATTAAGCTCACTGCCGAGGCAGCAAAAGCAAACATAAGCCCGTTTTATCCCTATGCCCGTGATGACGTGTATTACAGCAGAGAGTGGGTCACGCCTGGTACAAAAGAGAAAATGCATCGCATTGGAGGATTGGAAAAGCAAGCGATTACAGGCAACCCTTCTCATGATCCTGAAAACCACCAGCGCATGACTGATGAAAGAGCAAAAAAAATAAATAACATCTGCCATTTCATCCCTAAACAAACGCTAACAGGCAGTACTCAAGACTCACTGCTAGTGCTAAGTTGGGGAAGCACGCAAGGTTCTGTGTCGACCGCAATTGAGCATCTGAGAAAGCAAGGAGCATCGGTTGCTCACGCCCATATTAAGTATCTAAACCCGTTTCCAATCAATTTGGAAGAGATCATTAGCCAATTCAAACATGTGCTTGTTTTTGAGTTGAATAACCAACAACTCGTCAAAGTGATTCGCTCACAATATGCCATTTCTGCACGCTCCGTAACCCAAGTTAAGGGGTTACCATTCAAAGTTCACGAGGTTATTGAGTCTATTAACCACCACCTGAAGGATATTAAAAATGACGACTAAGGTACTCAACCGCAAAGATTTCGCATCTGATGTTGAAGTCAAATGGTGTCGAGGCTGTGGTGATTTTAACGTATTAAAAACGATGCAATCCGTTCTAGCACGATTAGGTCGAACTAAAGAGAACACCGTATTCATCTCAGGGATTGGCTGCTCATCTCGTTTTCCTTATTATCTCGATACTTATGGATTTCATACGATTCACGGCCGTGCCCCTGCCATCGCTACTGGTGTAAAAGCTAGCAATCCAGAGTTAGATGTTTGGGTTGTAACTGGCGATGGTGACGCACTGAGTATTGGCGGTAATCACTTTATTCACGCGATTCGACGCAACCAAGACATTAAAATTTTGCTTTTTAATAATGCTGTCTATGGACTGACCAAAGGCCAATTTTCCCCGACAAGCGAACAGGGCTTCATTTCTAAGTCGAGTCCTGAAGGTTCTCCCGATCAAGCGCTTAAACCTCTGGCATTAGCAGCATCCGCAGGTGCTACGTTCATAGCACGAACATCGGACAATGATCCTACACACATGACGATGGTGTTAGAGGCTGCTGCCGCGCATTCGGGCACTGCTGTAGTTGAAATCCTGCAAAACTGCGTCATTTTTAACGATAAAGTGCACGAACCTTACAACGGCCCAGCTAATAGAAGCGAACATCTACTTTATCTCTCAGATAATGAACCGTTATTGTTTGGTAAAACACACTCAAAAGCGTTGATCAATAAAGGGTTTGGCTTCCAGATTGTCGAATCAGAGGCCCCGAACCTTTTGCTCCACTCCAGTCAATGCGAGGAGTCATACTATGCTTATGCGCTTGCTAACTTGAGCTATCCAGACTTTCCCGTACCCGTGGGCGTTTTTCGTTCAGTGACTCGACCTACTTTTGATCAGGTCATTCGACATCAAAAACATCAAGCAACTCTAAAATATGGTCAAGGCGACTTAACCGAATTGCTCAAACAAAACAGTTATGAGCGTCTCTGCTAACAATTGAAAGAGCCAGCTATTGAGGCAATCTTCCCTGCAAAGATGAAACTAAAAGGTTTCCGATTCTAGTTGGCAACTTGCTGAATGATGAGTTGATAAGGAAGTGTGGTGGTTGCAGATATCCATCACACTAAAAAGAGGCTCTATAATGAGCCTCTTCTGTTTTTTAAAATAGTGACATCGTCACTCTACTGAATGATTTCTATCGTATTCAGCGCTTGCCTTTTTCAGCCCTTCTAAATCGTCTGAACATAACAATCTCTTCAGGCTGTCGATTTTCTTATCAGGCCAATCATATATCCTAAGAGCGAGTAGTTCGTCTATCGTCTCTAGAGAAAAGCGATATTTGATATGCTTAGCTGGTGAGCCTGCAACCATGCTGTAAGGCTCAACATCTTTCGTCACCACGCTGTTTGCCGCAACGATTGCTCCTTCTCCGATAGTCACACCCGGCATTATCATGGATCGCATACCGAGCCAGGCGCCATCGCCAATGTGAGTATCTCCTTTCCCGACATACGCTTCTTCAATAAAGTCCATAAATGGGTACAAGGAGAACCAATCAGCTCTATGTGTACTATTTCCCCCCATAACAATCACAACTTCCGCTGCAATACAGACAAAGTCACCTATATGTAACTTATCAATCTTCCATTTTGGTTCCCAATCTCGGCTGAACTCATCGCCTTGTAGATATCTTACAACGGACTCCTCAAAACCGGCGTCCCAACAATCACTGTAATAACTATGTTTACCTTTAATCGTTATATTGGGATTCGTAACAACTTCATGTAGCAAAGTCACCTTAGACCAATGCTTAGTTTTCATGAATACTCCTATAAATACTATCGAATAAAACAATGCAGATAGTATGTATCTAAATAAGCTCTAATAATTACGTAGTGCCTATTACCACTAAAATTTATTTCACCACCGAGCTAATAATATTGTAAGCAGCCTCTACTCTTTCTGCATTGGGGTAGTTTTTATTCGCTAGAATCACTATGCCTATTTTTTCAGAGGGTACATACGCGACATATGCCCCAAAGCCACCTGTTGAGCCCGTTTTGTTATACCAAACGTCACGACCGAGAGTACCGGATAAACTTGCTTGAACCGGTTTAGCGTTGAGAATTACGTCGCTGGAGTTACCCTTCAATAATTGCGAAAGTGAAACGGGATAATCATAACCTTCCCACCCTACGGCTTGTGTAAACGTGTCGGTATCAAAATACTTAGTATGAGTTCGCTCTAGCGCGTTTTCTATATCAGTATTAAGTTGCGCTTGACCCATATTTGCTTCGATATATTGAAGCATATCTAAGCTTGTTGATTTAATACCATAGGCTTGTGCATCAAGAATACCTGGATTAACTCTAACGGGTTTTCCCTCAGAACTATAACCAAAAGCATAGTTGTTAAGCTTATCCTTTGGTACATCGACAAACGTATTGGTCATACCGAGCTCAGATAGGATGACGGTTTCCATCATTTCCGTATAGTCTGACTTCATACTCAAGGCACCGATGTAGCCAAATAGACCAATACTAGGGTTTGAGTACTTCCTCTTAGTACCGGCTTCGTACTCCGGTTTCCACGTTTTGTAGTACTGAATCATGTCAGCGTCGTTCGTTACTTCGCTAGGGAATTGCAATGGTAGACCACCTGCAGTGTAGGTTGCGACATGAACTAGCTTGGTATTACCCAGAACACTATTTTCTAATTCTGGAATATAATCTTTGACCTTGTCATCCATATTCAACTTGCCTTTTTCTTGGGCGTACCCAGTCAAAGTAGCGGCAAAAGTTTTACTGATAGAGCCGAGTTCAAAAATAGTGTCGTTAGTGACTAAACTCCCCTTACTTTCGTCAGCGAAACCGTAATTGTAAAAATAACGCATACCATCAATCGTTACTGCAACAGCCAACCCCGGAATGTCGTATTCGTTCATTAATCCTTTAGCACATTCATCAACTACGCTCTTTAATTGACTGCTAACCGTTAACTCCGTTTTCGCAAACGTGACGAAAGAAGTGAGCGATAAAATGGCCACCAAGGCATTGTTTAATTTCATTGAACCCTCAATTTTTAATTTTCACTTATAATTAATTTCTAGTTTATTCCAAGGCTTTTAGCTTTTTATATAAAAGTAATCCTGACTTGAAGAACTCCAATCGTTAACCCCCGTTGAATAACACTGTGTCTTCAAATTTTTAGTGCGATATAAACAGGTTTAAACCTGATCACCGTTGATAGGTAGGCCGATTAGATACGAATGTAAGTAACATCCGTTTGCAAAATGGGGAAATAGTGTACTCAAATGCGCTTTCTCCATACCAAGATAACGGTATACTAGGCAGATATACTTGGTATATACAGATCCACATCCTCACAACGCTTTAGAGCCACTTTTCAACGTCTACAGAGAAAACGATGCCATTTTCACTACACTTCGAAACTGGAAAAGTCACCAGCCAACAGCTTTATTCCGAGATATACCAAGGGATATTAGAAGGCAGATTACGATCAAATGAGAGATTACCGTCGACTCGCATGTTGTCAAAAAAGTTAGGCATAGCAAGAAACACTGTCATTTCGGTGTATGAGCGACTTCAGTTCGAGGGGTGGATAGTAAAAAAGGCAGGGTCTGGCACGTACGTAAGTAATGCTCTAGAACAAACGGTGAATCAAGATAAGAGACCAATAAAACACTACCAACTAGGGGTGTTTGGCACTAACGCAGCGAAAAAGCCAGAGATCATCGCACCAAAGAATCTAGACTATGACTTCACTTTAGGCGTTCCTGATCATCAGAGAATAGCAAAGCATATTTGGCGACACTCAAGACTGAGTAGGCTCAATGCATTAACTCCAGAGTTTGCACATGGTGGTGATTTGCAAGGGTTAGCTTGTTTACGAGAGTCTATCTGCGAGTATGTAAGACATTCGAGAGGCGTAATCTGTGATCCTGAAGACATCATCATTACGCAAGGGTGCCAGCAGGCAATAATGACGACTCTCCTTACATTACTCTCTCCGGGGGACCTCGTGTCGACAGAAGATCCAGGATATCCTGTTTTTCGAAATCAAGCTCGATTGCTTGGCGCGCAAATAGGCACCGTGCCGATGGACGACCAAGGCGTTGTCGTTGAATCAATCCCTTCTAATACCAAAATTATTTATACAACGCCTAGTCATCAGTTCCCTTTAGGCTTTAGCTACTCCGTCGAAAGAAAGTTAGAACTGTTGAGGTGGGCAGAAGTTAATAACGCAATCATTATCGAAGATGATTATGATGCGGAATATCACTATCTCAATACCAGTAAGCAAGCTCTCAAGTCACAAGACAAAAATGACTGCGTCATAATGATAGGCAGTTTCTCTAAAATACTATTTCCCGGCATACGCATTGGCTATATGATTCCACCAAAGTCTTTAATAGAGCCAATTTCAAATATGTTATGGCACTTGGGAAGAAGTACATCTGTAGTGTCTCAAATCCTACTTGACGAATTCATGCGTGACGGTCATTTCTCTCACCATTTACTCAATATGAATAAAATTTACAGCGAAAGGTACCATAAACTCACTCAATTAATTGACAACGTAGATTGCTTACAACGTATTCCGAGCCAAGGTGGGTTACATATAGCAGCTGAAGTATCGGGGTGCGCGACAAAAATGGCGAATAAGTTTGCTTCATCCAATGTAGCGGTTTATCCATCATCACATTTTTCTATCAACAATCATTCTAATGCCATCTTATTTGGATTTGGCATTATCCCTACCCCAAAAATAGAAAGAGCATTTGATATTATTCAATCAGTATTAGATTAAACCGAGATAGTAGCAAGTATCTCATCCTAAAGCAGATATAAAATTGCCCCTTCAAAAATATTATAAACTTAAAGAGTCATAGACTTATGAAGAGGCAATATCAAATTATCGTTTAGGTATCAATTTATCGTCTTGTTATCACCAGCAGAGTCAGGGCAACTGCGAGCTTGGAACGCTTTTCAACCCAATAAGGGTTCACTACGAATTGTGGCTCTCTAACCCGCTTGTTTTGCTTCAGCCCCAACACTATATTTCTTCGACTATAAACGTACTAGGTTCAAAGTAAAGCGACGTATCACGCATTAATCTCCAGTAATTTACCATACCGCTTCATGATCACTTGGGATACAAATTATCGAAAAATACCAAACCATAAGTTAATACGCTGCTAACGGCTCAAAAAATAACGAAGTTGTAGCGCAATTATATCAACATCATTTTCATGTAAAAAATAACGAGCGCCTTGGACACCGATCTCCCAATTATCTGAGAGGTTGTAGCCAACTTCTGCACCAATATATCCATCAAAACCATCCACTTCCGTCGTTATCTTGCTGCCTTGATACGTACTTTCAATATCGGTATCCCAAAACAAGCCCCCTAAACTCAGTTTTGCGGACCATGAATTGTATTGCCAGAACTTATAACCGATGTCGAAGCCTATGCCCTTAACAAGGAGTGGTGCTATAGATGCGACACTAACGTGATAGTCTTCTGGTGAAGTAGTCGCACTACGCAATGTTGCACTACCTTCCCCCATATCAATATAACGGATAGTTCCTGACCATTGCTCAGAAAAAGCATATCCAAACCCGATAGAACGGTAGAGCCCGGTGTTGTCAGTAGAGATTACGTTATCACCTTTAACAGCATCACGCTCATCTGCATGGCTTGACCCCATTTGAACATCAACATACCAACCCGCTTGACTACTAAAACTAAACACAGCAATTAGTGCTAGAGCACTGTTTCTTCCATAACGTTTCATGGCTCCTAACAAAATCAAAAGCATCAACACCATGCCACCCAATGATCCTGCTGAAGTATTTTCAACCTTTACATCTCTTACCAACTTAACTGTCACTATAACTTTCCCTGTGTCTTGCAGGCCTTGGCTATCTTGAATGATATATGTCAACACATCATTGCCTTCAAACCCTGAGGTAGGGGTATAGGTCACGCTCTGATCTGCATTCATGACCACCTGCCCATACTGCGCTTGGACTGAAACCAACTTCAATGTGTCGTTATCCGGATCGGTATCGTTAGCAAGGACATAAACCGTGACAGGGGTACGATCATCGGTGGTAATATTATCGTCCACCGCATTCGGATTCTGACTGTTTACCACATTCACCGTCACCTTCGCCGATCCCGTTCCACCATTACCATCCGTTACGCTATAAGTGATCAAAGCCTCCCCGTAGTACTGTGGTTGAGTGACATAACTTAGTTTGTTATCAACCACACTAACACTACCAATATCTACAGAAGCGCGACTTACCTTCAGCCCATCACCATCAGCATCGGTATCATTGCTCAATACATCGAGCGTCACCGTACCATTGAGACTCACAAACGCATTGTCGTCAATCGCTTGAGGAAGTGCATTATTGCTTACACGAGCGGCAACGACGCCAGGGTCAACGACACTGCCATTAGCCAATCCGTCATCATCGTTCGGACCACCGTCTTCAATGGTAAGTTGTACACACCAGTCACCTTCAGTCAGACCCTGTGACCATGAACTGTGCCCTGGTGGCGGACAATAACCAGCCTCGCCAGCACTAGAAGAAACTGTGTTTTGAGCATCCTCAATAAAGTCTATCCACCCCTGTTCAGCGTTATACTTTCGGTACACTGCATTTGCTGGAACAGGTAAACGCTGAGGCAAAACTAATTGATAGCTTTGGCCGGGCAGCGGCAAATTAGTTACTACAAAATCAAAGATTCCCCCGATGCTCTTCATGTTGATATCTTTAGGAAGCTCCTCATCTAGCAATAAAGCTCCTCCTGTTGTGTTAGTCAGAATGGTTATTCCTTTGCGTAAACAGACACCTGGCTGCCCCTCAATGAGGAAGCGATCTTTTTCTGACACAACCTGTTGAATTACGTTACAGTCAGAAATTGCGTCAAGATAGTCAGGAATGCCATCACCATCACTATCATTATGACCTTCTTGATCATCCGGGATTAAGTCGCCATCACTATCTTCACTTCCGAGCTCCGCCAATGTGTGTACCACTTCTAAATAGACATTCCGTGTCACTGATAATGGTGGAGTGCCATTGTCAGTAACTGTCAATTGCAAATTGTAAATCGCTGAACTCAGTAATTGCGGAGAGAAAGTCAATGTTTCGCTGTACATCTGCCCCGCAATCACTTGGTTAAGTACATCGCTATCACTACTCCATCTGAAACTGTGTATATCGGACATATTTGCATCATTAACACTGCTTGTGATTGTGACCGGTTCAACACCATTTTCAATTTGGCTCCGCTGCTCCCCCGCCTGAGATACACTTACCGAGACCTTCGGAGCCACATTCTCTTCAAAGATTGTCAAGGTGTAACGACTCTTACTACCTAGATTAAGGGTGCTGTCCAAATCAATCACTAAGGTTTCAACGCCTTCACTTTGTCCATCATTAAGTAGTTCGAACGAAAGTTTGCCTTCGGTACCACTAGTTATCACCACTTCGCCAGAGGTGAGTGTGTGGTCATCACTGTCTGTGCTTCCTGAAACCGTGTAAGGTACGACTACTGGGTAACTCGGCGAAGGGCCGTTAAGGTGTATCGTTACGCTATGGTTGGTGCCTTCCGTGGTTTGCGCATCTTTGGAGATACTTATCAGTGGATACACTGTTACCGTTTGACTAGCCTCAGCGACGTTTCCATCAGAGTCTTGAGTACGCCAATAGACCGTATTAGTTCCAGGTCGGAAGAAGGTCGTGCTGTCGACCAATGAAACAGGTAATAGCTTGCCTGTACTATCTCGGGCCACGGCAGAGCCTAATTCAACTTTAGTAAAGAGCGAAGTTGCTTTCACTTCAATATCTGAAGGTGCGGTTATTGTTGGTGCGTCCAATTTCGCACTTTTAATTGTCACGATTGCTTTCGCGGTGGCCTTTCCACCATTACCATCTTTCACACTGTATTGCACTGTCACTGTACCAATTGAGGTCGTTACCAATTGGATTTGACTGCCCACAATCGTTGCCGTTCCAGATGTAGGTTTAACCCATTCCAGTTGTAATGTGTCTAGATCAATATCGCTGTCGTTGCTGAGTACATCCAATAAGTAGCTACCATCGTTACTCTCGGTAAAGACATAGGTATCATTAACTGCCATTGGTTCATCATTGACGTTGATTACCGTGATGCTAAACGCTGCTAGAGAGGCGCTTAGCTCACCGTCAGAGACACTAATAACAATATTATTGGTACTGCCAACATGCTCATTTTCCGGCGTACCACTTAGCAACCCAGTTGCTCTATCAAAGGTTGCCCATGATGGTTTATTGCGGATTGAAAAGCTCAAGCTACTACTATCAACATCCGATGCCTGCAGCGCGAAGCGATACGTACTGCCTTCGTCGACCGTAAGAGCAGGAGTGCCACTGATCACTGGCGCGTCATTGACATTGTTAACAACAATACTGAATCGATTGAGCATTGTGGTCGTGAGACCATCAGAAACCGAGATAACAATGCCCTGATATTTGCCAACATCACCATTATCTGGTGTACCACTAAGCGTGCCTGTTGATGCATCAAAGCTAGCCCAAGATGGCTTGTTCACGATACTGAAGGTGAAGGCTTGGCTGTCAACATCTGACACTTGTGGCGTGAACAGATAGATGCTGTCTTCATTCACTTGTGTTGCTGGTGAGCCAGATATAACGGGTGCATCATTCACGTTATTCACAGTAATCGAAAACGCTGACAATGAGGAAGAAATTTTGCCGTCGGATACGCTAATCACTATATCTGAATAAGTCCCCACATCACTGTTACTTGGCGTGCCAGAAAGTGCTCCTGTTGTCTTGTCAAATGTAGCCCAAGGTGGCTTGTTAGCTATCAAGTAGGTCAGAGTATCCGCTGGGTCATCGTCCAATGCCGCGGGCACAAACTGATACACACTATCTTCATCAACTTGCGCCGATGGGGTACCCGTAATCACTGGCGAGTCATTAACGCTATTCACCGTGATGGTCACTAACGCCACTCCAGAGGTAAGTTCTCCGTCACTTACGCTGTAAGTGAAACTGTCCTGACCAAAGAAGTTACTGTTACCCGTATAAACCGCGTGATTGCCTGTGACGGTAACATTACCGTTGACTGGCGATGTTACAATTTGATAGCTCAAAGATGAGCCTTCTGCATCGTTACCATTTAAAGTAATGGTCAGCGGTATCTCTTCCTCTCCCGTAGCACTGATATCGGTCGCGGTTGGTGTATCGTTGACTGGATTAACCGTCAAATCGACACGAACCTCTGTCGAGTCTAGATCACCGTCGTTGACCTTGAACAAGAAGAAGTCGGAGCCATTGAAGTTCGCTTCTGGTGTATAGCGCCAACCATTATTGGTCAACTGCTCTAGCACGCCATGACTGACTTGCTCAGTGATAAGATACTGCAGAGTGTCATCATCGTTATCAATATCTGAACCAACCAGCGTGATCACCAAACTATTGTCTTCATCAAGCGTTTGTGACTGTGCTTGCGCCATTGGTGCGTCGTTGACTGGTGTTACCGTCATGGTCACTGTTGCGACGTTAGATACAGCACCTGCTAAGTCTGCCACCGTATAGGTGAAGCTGTCTTCACCGAAGTAGTTCTCATTGGGGTTGTAAACAATCGCTCCTGACGCCGTCACGTTCACACTGCCATATGCTGGCGTATCGACGACTGTGACACTAGTGAGTTCAAAACTGTCTCCAGCATCGGCATCACTATCATTGCCTAATACGTTGACTTCAAAGGAGCCTCCCTCCAGTAGTTGTGCACTGTTATCAACAGCAACGGGGGCATCATTCACTGGCGTAATATTGAGCGTGACGGTTGCTGGCACGGAGACTGCCTGACCACTATCGGTTAACGTGTAGGTAAAGCTATGTTGACCATTAACGTTCGCTGTTGGCACAATCTTTAGGGTCCCATCGGCATTAACACTGACCGAGGCAAAACTGTATCCCCCCTCTCCTTGACCAAGATCTTGCAGGGTAATACTACTCGCGGTGAATGACCCATCTTCAATATCACTGTCGTTACTTAAAACATCGAGTATCGATGTGACATCTTCATCAAAGGTAAAACTGTCTGCCTCCGCCACTGGTGAGTCATTGACGGAACCGATATTGACGCTGACTGTGGCCGCAAGAGAAACGCCGCCTTCACTGTCTGCGATCGTGTAAGTAAAACTGTCGCTACCATTTTCATTCGCATTCGGCGTATATACAAAAGTGCCTACAGCTTGATCAATGGCGACTTGTCCTTTTTGAGGCAAACTAACTAACGCTAAATCACCCGCTGGGATGCCATCTTCAACATCCTTCGCTTGACTACGCGCGGTGACTGCTGCGCTTGCGGTATCTTCGTCAGTGTTAATGGTCAGCGCTTTCGCGACTGGCGCATCATTTATAGCCATGATAGTGACGGTCACTGTCGCGTCTTGTGACTCCTGCAACAGGGCATCTTTCACGGTATAGGTAAAGCTATCCGTGCCTGTCTCATTACTATTTGGCGTATAGGTAACAACACCATTACTGATCGACACCTGACCTTTAATTGGTTGCGTTTTAACCGTTGCAGAAGAAGCGACCATGTCATCATTAATATCGGAATCGTTGGCTAACAGATCAAATTGTTTCGCCGTATCTTCCTCAGTCGAGAAGCTATCATCAACTGCCGTTGGCGCGACATCGTAGCGTTTAGTCACCGTATCCGTCACTGCATCAGATGCATTGCCTGCGGCATCGGTTACCACCACGCTTACTGTCAACGTCCCCTCTTGCAAACCAGTGACGTCAATGCCCGTTACTTGCATGGTCTCCGAGGAGATTGTTTGACTAGCGCCGTCAATGGTCGTGGTACCGTCGGTCACGCGATAAGTGAACATCGCGTTCACTTCAGCTGCTGCGAAGGTAAAGCTCATCGCCTGTTCGTTGGTTTTGTTAATGCTCTCCTGATCAATGCTGATGCTATGTCCAGTCGGGATCCCCGTATCCACTGAGATCAACAACTGAGTCGCTGCAGTATTGAGGTTGCCAGCTGCATCGCTAAATTGCTCTGCTGCAACATCAATAGTTGCATCCTCAGTGCTTTCTTCTGCAGGTGTAAAGGTAGCCGTGTAACTGGCGCCACTGCCCGCAAAGTTAGAAAGAGTTCCGCCAGCAACGGTCACATCGGCTTCGGCAAAATCAGTTGCGGCTTCACTCAATGTAAACGTGAGTGTTGCCGTTTCACCCGCTTTCAGCGCAGCGCTGGAGCTAGTGATACTGACGGTTGGAAGCACAGTATCGACGCTGATGGAAAGTGGTGTTGCTGCACTATTGCTGTTACCAGAGGCATCGGTATATGTGCCGGTGGCAACATCAATGGTGCCGCTCGCCACACTCTCTTCCGTTGGTGTAAAGGTCGCCGTGTAACTGCTACCGCTGCCCGCAAAGTTGGACAAACTGCCGCCAGTGACGGTGACATCTGACTCAGCAAAGTCACTTGATGACTCACTTAAGGTGAACGTGATACTCGCCGTTTCGCCAGAGATCAAATCGAGGTCTGAACTGCTCAAAGAAACAGTTGGCTGCACGTTATCTAACGTAAATGTTTTGCTAGCTGCACTGGAGGTGTTGCCTGCAGCATCGCTCTGGCTAGCCGCGACCGTCAGGGTGCCGTTGTTAAACGCACTTACATCAAGCTCACTGCCAATAGTCGTCCAAGCCCCGGTATTGTCGGCCGTCACCGTACGACTGGCATAATTGCTGTAGTCCGTGATGGTCACGGTCACGCTATTGCCTGCTTCCGCGCCGGAGCCAGCAATCAGCACGTCGTTGTCTTCTGCCGCATTGACGATGCCATCAGTTTCAATCGGCGTGGTGATGGTCACAGCTGATGGTGCGGCGTTATCCAGGGTAATGCTCTGAGTGGCGGCGGTGGAAGTATTACCTGCTATATCTGCTTGGGTTGCAGACACCGTCAGGGTGCCGTTGTTAAACGCACTTACATCAAGCTCGCTGCCGCTCAGAGTCCAGTTGCCTGAGTTGTCGGCCGTCACCGTACGACTGACAGAGCTGTTATTGTCCGTGATAGTCACGGTCACGCTGTTGCCTGCTTCCGCGCCGGAACCGGCAATCAGCACATCATTATCTTCCGCTGCATTGACAATACCATCGGTTTCAATCGGCGTGGTGATGGTCACTGCTGATGGGGCTGCATTGTCCAGGGTAATGCTCTGTGTGGCTGCGGTGGAGATATTACCTGCTATATCAGCTTGGGTTGCAGACACCGTCAGGGTACCATTGTTCAAGCCACTGATATCCAGCTCGCTGCCGCTTAATGTCCAGTTGCCTGAGTTGTCGGCCGTCACCGTACGACTGACAGAGCTGTTATTGTCTGTGATAGTCACGGTCACGCTGTTACCTGCTTCCGCGCCGGAGCCAGCGATCAGCACATCGTTGTCTTCTGCAGCGTTGACGATACTGTCAGTCTCAATCGGCGTGGTAATGCTCACTACGGATGGTGCTATTGTATCAATGGTGACACTTAACGCGTTGGATGCCGAGCTAACATTATCATCGCTATCTGACGCTTTAGCACTTATTGCATGTGTAATACCAGACGCCAACTCATTGGTTGTTATCTGCCAGTTTCCTCCAGTAGCAGTGCCTGTGCCAATAACCGTTGCACCTCCACCGACTTGATCACTGTATAAAGTAACGATCGATCCACTCTCGGAAATCCCACTAAACGTTGGAGTAGTGTCACTGGTAATATTATCAGTATTTAATGATCCGGTATCCGAACTAGCATCTAAATCGGGTGTAGATGGCGCATTTGGCGTGGTATCGACCGTAGTAAAGTTAAATGTGGCATCATCGCTGATCCCAGCAAAGCTATTATTTGCGGTGTCAGCCACGGCACTAGATTCAATATGAATGGCGTAAGTCCGGTTTCCTATCAGATCACTGGTTGGGTTTAAGTAAACTTTATCGTTGGTAACACTGATGCGGCCAGCGCCTGGTGAAGTTGTTGTGCCATCGCTTTCGGTGGCAACATTAAATACTTCAAAATCGCGACTGTCTGTAACATTACGAATGGTAATATTGCCGCTCTTCAGCTCAATATTCTCATCAAAGGCAATCTCGATGTTTTTGCTAACAGAAACATTGGTTGCATCATCAGTGGGGGTTGAGCTCGCACTGACAAAAGTAGGCGCGGTTGAGTCTGAAACCGCAGCGTCATCAATCTTGATACTTTTGATAAGATAACGAGAGTCAGCACCCGGACTTCGGGTAAACGCCATAGTCACTGTATCAACGTCCTGCCATGCAGAATCAGTAAAGTCTGTACCACGGGTCAGGGTAAACAAATCCTGTAACCCTGAGTTTGCTTCACCACCTTTTGGCAAGGTGACAGTTTCGGTCACTGTTTGAGTATTATTAGAGAAGCCAGTTAACACAAGTTGATACGTTTTATCTGAGTCTCGGGCCGACCCCTGCATAAAGGTAATTTCGTCGAAACTGAAGTTAGTACTTGATCGCTCAAAAAAGCGGAAGCCACGATTGTTGAACTCATTAATCATGGTATTTGAGAAAAAAACACCAGCTACAAACCCGAGGTCATTTAGGCCAGTAAACGGAGTGCTATCAGTGCTATTGCCGGCATCTAATACCATAGACACAGCACCTGCACTGGTAAGAGTGACCGAGGGCATACCCCCAGTGACGCCTGTCTCCACCTCACTAAAATTGGAACCTGAACCATTAGAGTAGTTAATCGTTTGCTGTGCGGCCCAGACTTCACCGGAAAAAAACGCTGAGGACACCCATGCTGTTGTAATTGCGATCGCTACCTGACGACGTAATCTCATTTTCCTCTCCCTGAATATGACGGCCTTATCAACATAGCCGGGTTATCATAATCAACTTAAATATTTAATTTTTTATAGGAAAGGATTAGCGAAAGTTTCAGCCAATTCTTTCTTGGTTGATTAGCTGCGCGGTGGGTATACTCCCGCAGTGGCAATTAACCAATTAATCGGCAATACCGGGCTCAAAATATTAAGTGGCTCTGAACCGCCTGTTTCAGTCACAGTTACAGTACCTCCTTCCGAGCCACCACCAGACACACTTAAGCCTTCGATCTCAGTCAAATCTGGTTGCTGAAACGTCGGTTTATAGAACCCGGGGGTAGAGTTTTGCGCTATATACGAATTACTTTCGGGTACCTGCGTATTTGCAGCATTGGTAGCAACCTGCATCCTGCCTGTTACAGGTGCAGCAGTGCCAAGAGGGGTAAAAATTGCCGTATGTAAGTGTGCTGGCATTTGGGTTATATCAATGGTTACCAGTTCAGTACCCAATCTTTCTCCCTGATGATAATCCATCCCCCCAGGTCGTGTGCCTACACCAACTGGACTGCGGCCACGCAAATCAGGTAAACCAAAGGTAGTTCGGGCGTCACCTCCGTATAGAGTGCTAACTAGAGAGAAGAGTGCTGGATTATCTTCAATTGCCTGCATTTGCCCCGAGCACATTGCCCAATTTCTAATTGCAAAATTGCCGCCAAATGCGGTTAGTGTCCCAAGATACGGTTCTGTAGCCATACTGTTCTTCCTTTTAACGTATACACTTAAGTTAAAACCAACCCATAACGTAATCTTTACTCGCAGGCTGAAGCAATGACATTCCAGCGTCCAGCCCAGCCATTTGCGCGTAGCGATAACCCGAAAACACGCCTTGCGGTGTAGCAATAACATCTATTGATATGGCGCTATCTAACGTTTTCACTTGTAACCCATGTTGTGGGCTGATCTGGAGAATGCTCCCCGCCTCAACACCGACTAAAGAAGTCTCCATTGCGCTTGCTTGCAAAACATTGGCGACACCATTTGGCAAGCTCAACATCGCACCTCCGAAGTCATGATTGCCTGCTCGCACTAAGTTGACGATTTCGCGACTCGTTTGCACGTTCCAACGAATGTGCAGATCATGTTGGTTTACTGCTCGTGCCACTTCGTTGGGGTTTGATACTTGCTTATGCCAAACCAGCCCTTGCTTTTGTTGCGCGATGAGGAAGTCATACATCAGCTTAGCCGTCATTTGTGACGCTTTTTGCTGAGCACTGGTTAAGGTCTCAAACGGGTGAAATGGTACCTCTAACTCCATTCCTATAGCGCCAGAATCAGCCGATGCCTCAAGACGATGCAGGGTGAGGCTAAAGGTGTCTAAACCGTCTCTTAATTGCCAATAGAGAGGCATCGGGCCTCGATACTCGGGCAGCTTTCCCGGATGAATGTTGTACAAGTTTCCGTTGAAAAACTGACACAGCGAGGAATGAACTATGTGCCTGAACAAATAGATGACGCCATCCGTGACTCGCCAAGCATCGAGTTGCGCTATCAAAGCACTGCTGTCATTGGCGGTATACTGAGCAATATGAATCGATTGAGCGCTCAGATAGCTATGTAGCTGCTGTAAGTCAGGATTTAGTTCTCCTTCCGGTACTACCACGCCCGCCAATTTATGCTGTTGTGCCAACAACTGAATGATGGGCAAGGCGTAACAACTTCCTGTAAAAACGACGTATTTTTGCTGCATATCGAAATCATCCATGGGTGGCGACAAAACCTGGCAATCCGGTTAACTGATAATAGAAACTGACCTTACCCCCTCCCTTCGCTTCAAAGTAATGGTGTTCAACAGCTTTGGGCTTGGCATCCACATAAAAAGTCATGTCGGGTTTAGGATGGGTAATACCAGAGTCGTATTGTCCGACCATCGCATCTCCGTAAGTATCGATATGGCTGTAAATGGCCAGGATACGTTTTGCCATATCTGGCACATCTTTCGGCAGCTCAATGGTGTTGCCTTGCAGCATTTTTATTCCACCATCTAGCTCAAAAATCTCGCTTCTGAGCAACATGGCTTTATTGACGTTAAGAATTTCTCCCAGATCAATTCGCTCATCTATCGCTTCCGGCTGGCAATGGTTGGAATGTGCATACTCTGCTTTTTCCCATTGTTGATTAAATTCCGTCTCCCCGATGACCATCATGGCGCGCACAGATACCTGATTGGGGATCATTTCGCCTTGAATATGTAAATATTGAACCAAATGTTTCGCGATGCTGAGGAACCCTTCCCGACTAAAGCCATGCTGCATCGCTTCAAGTATCAGGAGATCAAACGTTTGAGTTGGCGAAAATTGGGTAGCATCTTCTTCCACTAAGGCTTCAATGTAGTCTGCGATATCGAGATCAGCGATCAATTGATTGAGTGCTTTAATCGCTCCGGGGTGAATATCTACTAGTGTCACCTGAAGCTGCTCTGCGCTAATCCGATCACTTTGTTTGTAGTGAGCAAGTAAAGGCAGCAGCAATGGTGCAAAGGGGCCGCAAGCTGGATAAAGCACTTTAACCTGTGGCTTGTTGGCAAGCATTTGTTGGATAGCTTTGTTTGTACCACACGCAAAGCCTTTAATTCGGTACACATCTTTGATGGTGTGTTTACAGTTAAGTGGAGACATGACCAGCCCAGACGTGGAAATGTACTGTCGGGTCAGTTCCTCTTGAGTGAGTTTAGCCAGAGAAAGAGATTGGCAAGCGTTGCCATACATGCTCTGAAAGGCTTGCACCAGTGTTCGGTGCTCAACTTTCGTCTCCTTCAATACGAGCTCAACTGCCGCAGCGAAACTCTCTTTCAGTTGCCGTTGGCGTTCAGCCGTGCTGAGTTGGTTTTGGAGCATAGCCTCAAGTTGAGTCCGTAATGAGTACTTAAGCAGCTCATCCATTTCGGGTTCAGCAAAACCAAACTGTTGAGTTTGTTGCTGCACTTCTTCACCACCGACCGTCTCACGAGATTGAGGACGTTGCTGGTAGAATTCTATAGGTGAGCCCTTTTGCATAATTCATGAACCTCAATTGCCGCTGTAGCAGTTGTTAATGATGTAAACAAGCCTGTACTTGAGAAAAACATACACCATAAGCTCGGCGTTATAATATCTGAGCTCACGGATCTAATTTCATAAACCGTACTGACAAAATTGGGCAGAAAAATTGAGATAAAAACAGTTCCAATTCTGGAAATTCAGAGAGTAGTAAATAGTTAGGGTAATAGGCCTTTCGATAGGATTCTTCTAAAGCAAGCGCTTGCCAATCCCCTCGATAACAAGATCGTTTGACATGTGGCAGCCACGCAGTCTCCTTGATAGAGGTAAGCGCGGCATTCAAGTGTGGTGTAATATGAAATCCTTTTAACAGGCAGAAAAAGCCAATATCCATTGTATAAAGCCAACTATTTATAATATTGAAATTAAAATTATTTTTATCGGCAGTTATTTAGAAATTGCCGATATTTAATTTATAGACTAGAAAAACTTAACTCGCCAGAATAGAAATAAAAAAAACACTAAAAATAAAACTGTCAATTTATGTATTTAAAATTAAAGAATTTAATTGTTAAAGTTTAATATAATCCAATATAAGTTGAAGGTGTGCAATCTTTTAAAAGATATACATTTAAAGATATTTCAAAAAACTTATTAAGAAAAACATGAATTCACAACAATAATTATCAAAATTATTAATAACAAAAACACCACTAATACAACAATGAATTAAGGTAGTTTGAAGATTAAAATGCCCATTTCATTTTCGTATATAACATTTTAACTACTAGTATTATATGTGGTGAAATAAGATAAATTTATTCACTCAACATATCCAATCGATTCAGGTTTACTGGGAAAAGCTGTACGTTACAACGGAGTGAAATATGGCAAATAGGGATGGAAGAATTCCACTCAACGTATTACGACTCAAAGAACTGAGAAAGAAATTAGGACTGAGCCAAGAAAGACTGGCGGAAGAATGCTTTCAACAGGGTTTTGTCGTATCTATTGCTTCCATAAAGCGAGCAGAGTCTGGGGCGAATGTGCTGTATCGTACCGCATCCAATCTCGCGGAATACTTTTCTGTCCCCGTAGAGGACCTCTTAATAGATCGCGCCTCAGAACCATTACTTACAAATGTGTCTTCATCACCACCATATTTTTTTATTTTTGCAATCGAAGCAAAGTGTGATTTGACCGTAAAGACTCTGCAAACATTACTTTTCAGCCAAAACACTACACCCATAATACAAAACCGGACGTTTGTTCTTACTTGGTCTATACAGGAATCGGACGAATATGTTTTTGAACGAATTCGACAACTAGCCCTTCAATTACAGGTTGCTCTTTCGGCTTCGATTCGGTCTTTTATCAATGTGAAATACAAGCATCGAGTCACTGAGCTATCGGAACATCCGAATGCGATAACCCCAATCAATGAAATCCTAGTTAAAATCCCTTGGGGAGAAATAGCTGCTTGTCCTTGCTTTATCTCGTCCAATTGTGCCAGACCAATAAAACCGTTTCTAACAGGAGAGCCAGACTTCAACAACTGGCATCTTGTATCCTTACACCAAAGCCATACTGACTGTTTTGTAGGGCGTAAACTTGAACTAGAAACATTAAATAGCGGAATCAAGCGATGGCAAAAACAAGAAGCAGGCCAAACGTATTGTATTACTGGTACCGCAGGGATAGGAAAGACCAGCCTACTCAACCAGGTCATTGCGTCTTTGAATCGATCCTCGTGTTTAACCACAGAGATTCAAATCCTGAATCATGGTAGTGCTTATCTCTTGTCCCCTCAAAATATATTCACTCGGGCAATTTGTTCATTTACTCGTGAAGATACCGATGATTCTATTCGTCAGCAAACTGTCGAGTCATCAATTCCCTCTTCTTTCCACCTCTGCCTTTATTGGTTAATGGGGGTAGCACTCAACGAATCAGAAAAGCAGTTGCTGAACTTAATGGAGTTCCAAACGCTGAAACAAACGATAGAGCAATCTATCCCTTTCTTAATTCAACAACGGCAGACCAGCAAACCGCATTTGATTATTGTTGAAGATGTCCATTGGGCCGACGAAGTAATGTTGGCATTTCTTGAGACACTGCTACCTCATATCACAAAAACCAATATTTTACTCTTTCTGACGTTTAGGCAGCAAAAACGACTTAGTTCCAAACAATCTTGGTTTGCCAACGTGAATCTAATCGAACTTAGGGAGTTATCATCTGAAGAGTCTTACGAGTTAGCTTGCTCAATCACATGCCAACAGAATAAACATATCAATGACTGTATAAAGCTTGCGAAAGGCCATCCTCTATACTTGCGCCAAACACTGCTTTGCTCTCAGTTTGATAAAGACGTTCCGGAGTCATTGGAACATTTAGTTTCGATACAATTAGCTCAACTTCCAGCCCAAGATCGCCAAGCACTCTGTACTGCCTCTGTGTTGGGGCAGTGCTTTCAACTGGAGCAACTGCGTGAAATCACTCGAATTCCCGGCTACGTACCAGATAAGTTAGTCGATGCTGGCTTAGTAAAACTCAATGGCGATCAATACCTTTTCCATCATGATTTGATTTGCAATGCTGTTTTCCGTCAAATAGACAAGTCACAGTGTTCAAAAATACACATGGCCTGTGCAAAATGGTATGAGAACCGAGATCGATTCTTATATGCCGTCCATATTAATCATGCCAAGGTCGAAGGTGTATTTACTGTTCTTGAACAGACCGCCAAACATTACCTGAGTAATTATCAGTTTGAAAAAGCACTGACTCTTATTGAGTACGCTATTAAAGAGTCACCTAAAGAACAGATGGCGTATGCACTAAATATGAAAGGAAACTGCCTGTATTCGATGGGACGCATCAAAGAGAGTATTGAGGTTCTTGAGCAAGCGGTTCATCACACAGAAAATGATCCTGAACGTGTTCAATACTATTTAGACCTCATTAACCCCTACCGCTTAACCGACAACTTTGTACAAGCGATGTCGATTTTAGACCAAGCCCAAGCCCTGTGCGAAAAGCTGACGTTAAATAAATCTTTGTGTGAAATCCACTCGATGAGAGGTAATATGCTGTTCCCTACTGGGCAGCTAGACGAATGTGAGAAAGAACATTTACTTGCATTAGATTACAGTCAGCGAGCAAACTGTTTTCGCGCGAAAGCGAAATCGCTTGGCGGCCTCGGTGATTGTGCCTACGCACAAGGAAAAATGGCCCGCTCATACGAGCACTTAACCCAGTGTTTGCAATTGTGTGAAGAGCATCAGTTGCTTTCGATTGAAACTGCCAATCGCTACATGCTGGCAACAGTGATGATCTATCAACTGCAATCTGACGAAGCACTAAAACAGGCTCAGCATGCCTCGAATCTTGCCTATCTCACGGCAAACCGCCGAGCAGAAATTGTTTCCAGACTTACGGCAGCATGGATCTTTCTCGACCGTAATGTCTTGGTGCAAGCTGAAAACGAAATATCGACCGCTCTGCAACTTTCAAAACAGCTTAATGCTCATCGATTTGTCGCTTTTCTTTTGGAGTCCAGTGCAAGATTGCACTGGTATCAGGGAAAAGAGGAGAAAGCCCTTTCGGACATCGACACGGCTCTAGATCTTGTTCATATCAATAAGCTACACAATTTTATTGGTCCTTGGCTCGTATCTACCAAGGCACTTATTTGTGGCGATGAATCAACGGCCCTCTCCGCTTTGCGCACTGGTGAGGCTTGGCTAGAATCTACCTGTGTTGGTCATAACTATTTACGCTTTTACCAACAAGGAATCCAAGTAGCGTGGCAGTATAAGCAGCCTACGCTACTTCGAAAATATCGCGATAAGCTGTCTAACTTCACCCAAGAAGATCCGCATCCATGGGGTGATTTTTATATTGAACAAGCGAATCTGATGCTTGCCTTACTCGACCAGTCCAGCTCCGTCTCTGAGTTGTTAAACTTCAATCAGGCCGCGCGTAAGCATCAACTGAACCAGGCTCAAATAAGTGTTGATGAGCTCGACCATTGGCTCTTCACATCTACTCAACCATGAAATATTCAATAAACGAAGAAAGTCGACTAATTGCACCGTCAAATCCTCTTGTTTGCTCGATTTACCTCATCAAACACAGATATTCGAAACCATCGAATATCTGTGTTTTGGCACAGTGTCATCGCTGATTAGATTTATGCTGGCGCAAGATCACTTTGCTCCACCTTAAAGTTTTCGATGCTAGGAACATGCTCAGGTAAAAGTAGAGTAACGCGTTGATTTGCTACTTCAACCCATTTACCTGAACTATTTTTATATCGATAGAATGCCACGCCTGACTTCCAATCATCATTAAGTAGGATGTTGAGCGTTACGTTGTGAAGATCTGCTCCTAGAGGAGCAATGCCTAGGTAAGGCTGGTAGCCCTGCAACGTGACCATGATATGACAATCACGCATCGTGCATTGATAGTTGAAACTGCCATTGAGATCAGACACCACATTTAACGGTGGGTTAATGGCCTGAAAGATATGTCCTTTACCCACTATTGATTTGTCTTCGCTGGCCACGAGTAGATTAACATCGAAGTTCACTCCTCCAGGTAAGCCGTTACCAATTTGATAATGAGCAGTAAAAATTGCTTGTGATTCTTTTGATTCCATTTTCATTGTGTTCTCCAACTGAATTTATTGTCGTTAGTGACCCATTCAATGTAGATAACACGTCATTCAAGTTCAGTATCACTTTAGGCTCAGATCTACTTGATCTACATAAATTATCTACGGTCACGCAGATGCCGCTCGTTCTTTTCATCAACCAGATATTATTGCTCTCTCGCTGATGCTTTTGGCGATTTGTACAGAACAACTGATACCAAACTGATATGGCGAACATATGCGTGCGAGTTAATATTTAAACAACTATTCAATACATAAGCCAAATGGGAAAAATAATGGAACAAGAATGGATGCAGGGAACTAAAGAAAACCAAGTGGTAGAACAGCACCCTAACCCTCAAATACAACGCCTCGCTGTACTTAACGCGTACTCAATATCAATCAATAATGCCAAACTGTTTATTCAGAAAATGGATAAATGCGGTTTTCCTAAAGAGCGACTACTGACACCTCTTGAAAACACGGTTTCACCGGTTCCCGGTTTGAACCAATATCAAGTCGAGTCACTCATCTTCAATACTCGCTATCAACACCAACCCTTTGTCATTGTCATGTGCGAAAGTACGCAAGAAGTTCAACAAGCCTATCTAACAGCAACTCGATTCAGTCTCCCGATTCGTGTTCGCTCAGGAGGGCATGATCACGCAGGTGAATGCAGTGGTGACAACGTCATTTTGATTGACGTGAGCAGAATTAAGACCTTCCAATTGTGTGAAAATATTGCCACCATTGGTGCTGGCTATCGCTTCTATCAACTGACACCAAAACTTGCAGAGCATGATCGAATGATTGCACATGGAACCTGTGCCACAGTTGGGTTGACTGGCTATATTCAAGGCGGAGGATGGGGCCCTTGGACGCGAAAATACGGCATGTGTTGTGAGCACCTAGTGAGTGCAACCGTGGTATTGGGTGATGGTACGATCACAAAAGTCTCAGCAGAGTCCAACCCTCACCTATTTTGGGCACTAAGAGGCGGCGGAGGCATGAGTTATGGCATTGTTACCGAGCTACGCGTAAAAACATTCCCTTTACCCAAAGAGATCCACCGCTTCGAGCTTCAGTGGAACCTCTATCCAAAAATCAACGGTATGCTTCAGCCAATACCAACGCACCCTACCATAGATGTGCTAAAAAATTGGGAGCAGGCTATAAAAAGCCTCGATACGCCTAAACTTCTTGGCACCAACTTGCAAATTGATGCTCTGCCTGAATCATCTAACCACTGTGATCTCGAAACCATCAGCCATCACTGCACCATGTATGGCTACTGGGAAGGAACAGAACAAGATCTTCACCAATTTATAGCCGTTCAATTTGGCGCTTGCTTCCCTGATTTAGTTCAAGTCTATGAAGCACATGGCACTGACTTTGACGGGAAGAAATACGATCACTCCCTGATGAGCACATGGGGGCGCGATTCTTTGTGTCAAAGCGGTTCTCCTTTCCCTCCAGATTATGACGCCCCAGCACCTCACAAAATCACTTCGCGATTGGTGTCAGAGCGAGGTCTTAAAGCAGAAGGCTATACTGCACTTTTGCAAAGCTTAACTTCGCCTTTGATAAAGCCAGAAAACCGCGATCAAGGGCTATTTAGTTACGTAACCTTAGGTGCGATCACTGGTGGCTTTTATCATCACTCAGACGACCTTGAAGACATATCTTTCCCCTACCGCCAGTGTCAATATACAGTCCAATACCAAACTTGGTGGAATGAAGAGATAAAGCAAAAACTAGAACTACAAAATAACCCAGTACTTGTTGATGTAAACAGAGCCATGGACTGGATTGATAAAGCCAGAGAAGCTGATATACCGGGAACCTATGGTGCCTTCATCAGCTTTAAAGATCCGGCAATTCCCACAAGCGTTTATTTTGATCGAAGCTACCGCGACTTAATCGGTATAAAAGAGAAATACGCTAAGGATAAGTTTAATCATCTTAGAACTAATAAGACCATCATTTAACATCAATATGCATCTTAAGAAGCATATATTAACAGACCGTCATTTGGCCGTTCTATTACGTATAGAAATTAAAAAAAGAGGAAAAATTATGACAACTAAGGGGTCATTTTACGTTAAAAATAACTCCAGCGATAAAATCACCGGATATGTGAGATTTAAAGACTCTCCGGAAATGGAGGTCCGTTTCGACTTGAATACTGGCGAACAATCTGAATCTGCTAGTTTTGAATCCGGTGCCGCTACCCATGACTCCTGGTACTACAGTTTCAAAAAGGCAGGTGAAACCTATACTGGGAACAAGTCCTGTGCATTCTATGCAAAAGACGAAAATAAAGGCCCCGTCGCTGTGGAAATCTTTAATGATAATTTAAAAATATCTCCACCACTTAGCGGTTCTTGTGAGAAAACTTTATAGCCGCTTACCCGATTCATCACTTCGCCCGAGACAGTTGCACAACTTCTCGGGCAGTTTCATTTCTCGGTATTTGGATTGAAAACCCTCCCCATTTTCAATCACAATCTGAAATTGTTAACTTTATGTTCTCACTTTATATCACCACTGCAAGATAATCGAATCAATACAAATCACTTTTAAAATCAACTTTAAATCTAGAGTAACCAAGATTGAAAAAATAAATATATTATTGAGTTCTAAGATCAAAGATTTTTACTTAATACATCACTTTTTATTTTAACTCTATCAACTGATACTAAACTGCTACTGACGTTTTTTGATTGAATGCTTAAATTAATAGCATGCGCTTATCTCCATGGCTAAAACCATTATTAAAGCGCAATTCTTCTATATCCACGTAATCTCCAAGCATTTGATTCAGAGAGTTTCTTGGATATGCATCATTCAAGATAAACAACGGAAAGCATGGCTATGTGTACAGATGTGAATATCAATTATGGTTGCAACAACCAAACCTTATCCGCTAGAACCATGGAGTTTGCAGTTAACCTTCAGACCGAGATTTGGTTTAGAGCCCAACAAACTTACCAAATTACGACCTTTACTTCCGACGAAAAAGCCGACCGTGTTTTTAATGGTCAGCCGCCACAACGTCACAGTAAAGAATGTGAGTTTAAAGCAAGTTGGCAGGGAAAATTAAGCTTCATCCACTGCAACGCCATTACCCGATATAATAACCCTCTTTTAACAGCTGATGGCATTAATGAATCCGGCCTTTCCGTCGGATCGCTATACTTGCCCATACTCAATCAAAATGTATCGACCTCTCACATCCCCAATGATGCCTTTGCATTAGGAAGCGGTCTGTTTGGTACTTTTATCTTGTCTACGTTTAATACTGTGGACGAGATGGTGACCTACTTCACCACCCACCCCGTTTACGTGTTTAACTCTACTATTTCAACTGGTGAAACAGAGAGTGACAATATGACGTTGGATCAGCATTTCGTGATTCACGATGCAAATAATGACAGTGCAGTCATTGAGTTTCTTAACGGTAATATGCATATCTATCGAGCATTTAAAGAAAGCGATATGTTCAGCAAAGAGGAAAATCAGCAAGCACGCTATCAATGTACCGAATACGACTTTGATGATTATAAAGTGGTTGTGGACCACTCCTACGTAGGAGTAATGACTAACTGCCCAAATTACCATTGGCATGTCAATCACCTCTCTTATTTTTCCAATTTGCGCAACTACAACCCAGAACCGAACAATGAAGTAACCATGCAACGTCATGTCCAAGTGCCTGGCCCACTTCAATCAATCAATGGCGCTGGCTTGATGGGCCTACCCGCCGACCCAACACCGCCGTCTCGATTTGTACAAACCTATGCAATTAAGCAGTTAAGCGAACAACCAACTAACTTCGACGAAGCCTTCTCACTCGGACAAAAGCTACTTAATCGCGTTGATATACCTTTGGGCATCATGGCGAATGAGTTTGAGACATCCGATAACCCTGAAGTCTTTTTTAGTGATATCACCCAATGGAGCGTTATTAGACATAACAGTCATCAGTCACCCGCGTTCTATCTGCGTACTTACGGAGACATGACTTGGCGAGTCGCTAATGTCAAAGACTATATTGGATTAAATAGAGACTGTCAGATTTCAAGCGTTTTACAGCTCATGCCAGTTACAACATCATTACCGTTTGAACAAGTCGAATCTCGACCAACTATTAAAATCGCTTAGAGTTAATTTTGAAGCGCAAACAAATGAGAAGCAAAAAGCTAATAAAAAAGCCAGAGTAAGAAATCAATCTCACTCTGGCTCATAGCTGCATATAGTATAGTTTTATCTGCTATAGATATAACGTATGGTTGCTTTTATTGTTGATACAACCATAATTTGATATTTATAAATCTCATAATTTCAACTAGTTATAAAAAATACAACCATATATTGATATCACCAAATACAACCATAAGTTGATATTTTTGTGATAAACAGAATTAATGCTGAGTTTTTATGTAAGAAAGTTTCTTACATAAAAACTGTCGCTGTACCAAGTTTGGTTAATACAAAGCGCTCATACATTAAACTGAACTTTAATGTGTGATTGATAACCCAACAGTAATATCTATAGACAATACTGATTGGAAATACCTACAACACGTTAACAGCAATCCAAGTGGACCAGTTAGCACTGTTAGACACCTTAGCTAATTTATATACTTCAATTAACCTTTTTATCTGGTCGTGCGTGTCTCTCATAAAATCAAACCGATGCATACCACCAGAGAGATCTAATCGCCAATAGCCAAACCCTTGATCTAGAGTGACTTCAACTATATCACCAGTAGAAAAATGCAACTTTATCGCTCTTCGATGCGGCACTTCGCGTTTATTATCAATTATATTTGTATCTACTGTTTTAGCGGCCATATGAGTCAACCATGCACCAAATATTGCTTTATAGTCATCCCGATCATCCCAATCATGGTTTACCGTATAAGGATTTCTATTTTGTTCATCAAAGCAACTATTTACTTCTATTTGGCAATCTGATGTTCCTACTAGTGCTTTGAGAACTTCCGCTAACAATAATAAAGAAACTGGGCTTTGGAGATACCGATCCGAATACGAAACACTCTTCAGTTCACCTTCTTTAAGCAGCTTTGTTAGTCGCTCATCTTTACTTTTTAATAACGTCACAAAACCTCGACCGAAGTTTGAGAGCTGCCCATTTAATTCAGTCGCAATATCAACATGAACAGCTCCTAACAAGTGAGTTGGTTCCTTGGAGTCTAACTCAAAAGGAATTGTCGAGATTTCTGGTTCACTATAAGAAATAATGGAGATGTCTTCTGCTGTAAGCCAATGCTCTCCTGGGGTGGTGGCTCTAACGTCAAGGTTGGCTAATGTTGACCAACCACTACTTGTCAAGCCTTGGAAAACGATCGCCCCACACTCTTCCCCATATCTTAGCTGAACTCCAATTTTTTGTATGTCCCTTAAGAAACTCACAATTTCTTCAGTAAATTCAATTTTAGGTACAACGACTGAAACCGCTATATTCCTCGCTAATAGTTCATGCAATTTAGTTTTCATCAAGACGAGAGAGGTATCCCAACCTTCTACTTCAGAAGAAAGAACAAACAAACATTCCGATACCTTTTCATTGAGTACATCGTTCAACTGCGCTTCAATAGTTTGGGGACAGTACCTCCCATCCTTGATAAGGTTTTGGTGCTTAGGCGATAGTGATACGTAATGCTTAAAATCCTCTCCTAACCATGCTATTGCTAACATGCGATCGAGTTTATCGGTATCGTGTTTCGAATCCGTTTCTAAGAGGCACTCAGGGCAAAACGCATCACACTGCTTCCTACAATCAAGCTTTACAAGCAACCCATTCAATATTTCAGATATATGACATGGTGCTTTTGTCGCAAATCCAGCCCCTCCCCCAACACTGTCGAATAATTGAAGCACCAACGCATGTTGATTATCACCAATGACTGTTGGGCGAACGCTATACTGGACCTCATTTGTCGAGACACCGAGTTGCTCTACTAAGCACTTTCGTAACGCTACAGCCAAAGTGGTCGCTATTTTTCGACCCTGCTCATTATCAGGTATGTATTCACCCGTTTTGGGATTCTTAATCACCAGTTCAAATACGTCTGTTCGAGAGTTAATACCCAAATGAATCGAAGACATTATCTTGGCAGACCCGTCACAGTCCGCATGTCGACCTACTTCATCTTTATCGAACTTACTAGGGCGCGGTGGTTTATGTGTCTTTTCAAAGTTAAGTGCGTTTGGCAACTCACCTTTCGCTGTCATTGACTCTGCACGACCACAAGCCATACATAACGCATATCCTTTACCCGACAGACCAGAACTATGATGGAAGACCTTACCGTTATTGTCAGAGATCATATATCCAAGTGCAGGCATTGGTAATGGAGTCGCTGTACCTGATGCAATAACCCAGGAAGGTTGAACGGGAACATAAACATTATTAGAAATATTATTCGTCGGCTCTCGATAATAATCAGTGACAAACCCTGTAGGCTGAATTACTTTTTTGCGGCATTCCGTGTTATCAGGAATTGCTTGCCCACAAGCGATATTAGTACACACGAGATTACTCGAATCAGATTGTACTTCTAAATCAGTTTCGTAACCTGTCTGACCACACCTTGGACAACGCCAGGCTAGGTCAAACTTCTGAGAATCTTTCGCGCCATCAACGTGAATTTTTTGCCAATTCAGAGAAATACCTGCCGCTCGATGTACTCGACCATCAAGCACTATTTCAGAACCAGGAGCATACTCGCGAATTGCAACAGCTAAATTTCGACTTGGCAATCCTCGATTTATAGAAACATTATCTTCTCGATCGAGTTTACTTAGATTCCTAAATTGAAGCTGCCTTCTAAAATCGACGATATTATCGGTATCCAAGTTTACGACATCCGTAGGGAATCCATATCCCGGGAGGAACGCCCTTGTTGCTAAATCTCGCAGTAAGTACTCTCGACATAAACGGGACTTCTCACTATTTAGCTTAAAAGCATACGGGCCATCAGGATCAACGCCGATCAATTCATTTTCTATGTATTGATATTCATTTACCCACCTAGTGGTTATTTCCTCTATTTTCTTTGCTGAGTACTTACAAATTTGTGCCAAAGGAGCATTTCTCAACGCGGTACCTTTAACTAAAGTAGACAAGGCTGATTGAAACTTCTTATCACACGTTTTCACCCAATTGATATAACGTTCTGCGATAGATTTTTCGTCATTAACCTTTGCGTTAAACCACTCAAGATCTAAGTTAAATTTTTCTTTACTTGTTAAACCAATTTCTTCGATTAAAAAGCGTCCCATCAAAAATGAATTTACATGTCTCTGCACCAATTTCTCAGATGAAAATTCAACGTGTGGAGCAGGTATAACGGTGGTGAATGGCCATTTCGGGTTGTTAAAAACCAACGAGTCATGAGGATTGCTTTTGCATAGCGTATAACTTATCGCTCTAGACTCTTTAGATCGGCCTGCCCGACCTGCGCGTTGAAGGTAGTTAGCAGGGTGTGGCGGTACATTATTCATCACTACCGCAGTAATCCCCCCTATATCAACGCCCATTTCCATTGTTGTAGAGCAATTGAGGACATTTTTCCTACCAACTTTAAACTCATCCTCATATATTTTAAGTCGCTCAGCGGATTGTTGCGCAGAGTGTTCTGCAGAAGAGTAGTAAAAACCACCCTCTACTGTTCTGTCATTAATATCCGTCCACAAGTTTTGCTCTCTTAGTGCTTTCACTTCCGATGAGTTCGCAATAGCTTTGCGCGTTAAAATCAGTGAAAGCAAGAAGTCATCACTTCCTTCAAAAGCCCATACAGCCGGAAGTTTCACTTCTTCACATAGATTATCATCTAACTGACCTTTAAACGGAATATACGGAGTGATTCCTTTGAACGTAGTATCCAACAGCTTGTTCGTAACCGGGCATATGTAAGCCGAATTCATCAATGAAAAGCTGACATTAGTCAAGTTCAAACTATATTGTTTGTCTGCTGTTGAATCTTGCAAGATTTTCGAACCAGTTAACGCATTCCAAGCAGAAATCAACCAGCCATTAATAGTGTCTTCTCCTGACGTACTCGTTATATCAATACCTGTGGCAATAGTGAGCAAATTGATTATACGTTGTTGACGTTTACTGCCTTTTCTTACTAGCGGCCAACTCTTTGCTCTGTTTTCATCGACATCACTCGCGTCAGGCCCTAATAAGGTTTTGGGAGAAAAGTGCATGCCGATCCAACGAATCCATTCACGATCAATGGTTATATAGGAGTTTTCGCGTACAAAGAAATCCAGACATACTTTAAGGTAATCGCGCCAATCTGTTACTGTTAAGCCGTAATTTTCCCAAAGCTCCGGTACAACATCGATTTTATCCAATCCTGGGTAGACTATCTTAACCAAGCCCTGAGTTTCTAGACTGTTTCTATTTTTGGGTCGTCTAGCAAATTCTCTTGTCAGTAGCATTTGAGTCAGTCGTATAGGCCCAGTCGAATCATCAAATATTTCCGGCGACAACCTCTTGTTCTCTTTTAACATCGACTCTTTTAAATCATTATCTTGCTTAATAACATCAACAAGATCAGACCAAGGGACCGTTTGAGGCACCGATATAGCAACCGAGCTACTAGCAATATTAATATATTCTTTTAGTGCTTTTGCGTCTTCAGGCATAGATTGTTCGATGGATGGCAACATAACTCGTAGTTTTTCGATCGGCATACTCAAGTAGTCTTTCACCTGGTTAAGTAACGCCCCATCTATAACAACTTTGTCTTCAACATGCCTACGAAGCTCCTTAAATACTAAACCTCGCAACCGAGACCGCTCAGCTTCTTGTTGCATCCGAATTGACATTTTCGCGGTTCCTTGTCGGCTATCGGTAAAGGTAATTAACCGACGTCCTCTCCCTGGAACGGAATTAGGACCTATCCTGGATTCTTTATCCACCTCAATATCTGGGCAGTACTCGAGTACTGTTGGTACCGCATTCGCCGTATAGAATGGCGCGCCTAATAGACCTCTTCGCAACGCTTTATTGTACTGACCTCTTCCTGAGTAACCACATTCACAACACTGTTGCGATTCACTCATCGACTTAGTCAACCGGATTGGACTCTTATCTGGAAAGCGTTCATGTCCAGCAATATCAAAACCCGTTAATAGGTAATCATCGCTCTGTTTTGAGCCGATAACGACTTGAGTATCACTTGCCGTTGCATTTTTAGAAAACTGATCTGAGCGCTCTTCATCCATCTCTTTTTCAGCTTCATCAAGTAGCGAAAACTCATCATTAATTTTTCCCGTCCACTGTTGCAAGTGTCCATTGTGATCGGCTGCCAATAAATGAGGTTCGTTACAATCATTGCAAAACGCAAGTTCAAGCACTACCGCACCACAATGACATTTCTGACGATGTTCACTATACACATACCCAAATGGCCATGCGCCATTCAGTTTAGATTGTTTTTTATTCGGGCAGTTGGGGTCAATACAGCACCACAAACCATGCAATGTTCGCTGAAAATAATGAGCTCTGAGTTTTAAAAATGCCTCACTATTATGGGAACTTTTAGTTCCTGTGCAAATATCTAACCATCGAGTTAACTCTGCTTCATCTAACTCATAAGGTTTTAATTTATCTATTAATTCAGCGTAATGTACTGGACCTATATTGTCTCCAGATAACAATTCTCGTATTTTCACAGCTAATGCTGAGCTCGCTAAAGCAGAGTATCGACGTTCTGATACTTCCGAGTTTTGACTCCGCTTCTTCTCTTTGGGTTGTTCACCTTCTGGATCTATCGCTTCTATTTCACTGAGGGTTAAATTTGCTGGCGTTACTTTGGGCAAGTTAGGAACAACACGTTTCCCCCCAATGACAACTACCTGCTGTACATCAACATTAGCTAACCTAGCAAGATATTGTTTTAGTTGCGTTTCAGCTTCTGCGCCCGCAATCGTTGCGGAAGTCGCAATAAAGCGAATATCTTCAGGCTTAACATCAAAAGCTTGCATGACACGTCTTAATTGCAGAGCAAGCTCAGCGGCCTGGGAACCAACATACGTATGCGCTTCATCGAGTACGATCCAACGCAACTTACCCTGCGACTTTTGGATAATGGGAGCATCAGCTTGCCTCACCAACATATACTCCAGCATGGTTCCGTTAGTTACCAAAATGGGTGCTGGGTCGTCTCGCATCAACTTTCTAGAAAGAACTTCCTGAGGCTGCTTTCTTTGCCTTTGCCTATCTTGGGCTTTAAGGTCATTTGGGGTATTCCCGTTATACAAACAAAAACGAATATCTCCGTTAAAGTGCCTCGTCCAAGCATTTAGTCGTTCTTTCTGAGAATTTATTAACGCATTCAAAGGATAAAGAAATAACGCTCTCACTCCAGTTAGCGAATTGTTTATCTGTTGCGTTTCTCTATACAAATCTTCGAGTACTGGCACCATGAAGCACTCAGTTTTACCAGAGCCAGTACCACTGGTGATAATTTGAGATTGGGGTTGAAGATCAAGTAAGCCTCTCCATGCTTCTAATTGGTGTTTATATGGTCTTATCTCTCGATTCAACACATACTTACACTTGCAACTGCTGTCTTTTTTACACCCTTCTTTATGCGGTGCGACATCTAGCGCGTCTAGTAGTTCTGGGCTGAGTAGGTTGTTATGTTTAGGGGTAGAGAGGTCTTCTATCGTTATTTCGTCTGCTTCCCAAGCAAACATTTGCTCAAACACAGGACCATGAACAAACTTTTCATCCGTTTCCATCAACTCACTTAAATGGTTTCTAAGAGCGGGATTATTAATACCCAAAATACTCAAAGTTGACTCTTTTGCTCGACTATTAGCTTGTTGTTTTAGGGTGGAAAAATATTGCTTCATTTAAGCTTCCTCTTGAGCAAATACATATAATGCACTTTGAAATACGGGGTTAAACCAATGACGATCAAACTCGACAATCTGTCGCAAATGGAAATAATGAATGGGATAAAGTGTCGACGATAGTTCTTCCAATTGAACTTTTCCACACGCCACTGCCGCTGCAAAGATAGGAAAATAAAGGACGCTCTTGTGGAACCCACGAATGACTTCGAAATGAATAAGCGATTCACAGTGTTTTTTGCACCATGTTTCTAACTCAAAACTAAATGCTGTCGGCCACTCACGGTCAGACAAATGAACTCGCACCAAGTCTTGACTCCATTCAGGCAGACAATATTGAAAAACAGCTGACAAATTCGGTTCTGGTTGGATAAATTGATCGGAGAACAATGCTCGACACTGTTCTTCAAACAATGGGGTAAATTCAGAAAGTGTTTCTAGTCTACTGTTTACTTTGTTATCCACCACTTTGTCAGGCAGTCCTATGCTTAACAACATCTGACGATATTTATCAATATTCGACTGCCAAATATGCAGCGGTATAAGCTCCCAAATAACATTAAATTCCACTTTCAAACGTTCCATCAACTGAACGGGGTTATCAGCTTTAAACGCTAGTGCTGATAGGCAAGCGGTGTGTTTCACTATTGCTTTCCATACTTCAAACGTAGCCAATGGGAGGTGAGAATAATTGGCAAATAAGTCATTAATAAATCGCCAACTACTGTGATTAAAATCATTAGCTAACATTGGAAATACATCGGCTATCGCATTTGGATTAGTTATTGGGTGGAATAAGGCAACAGCCTTGTTTAAGGTATGGATATCACTAATACAATCAATAGCCTCACTACCAGGAATAAATTTTGCGCGAAATGCCAGCTCAGTCTTGCTTGAAGGAACGATTAACGTTGGCTGATATAACCTTTTATTCAGTTCGAATACACCTGTCGCTGCGCCATTGGAATATCTTTGTTGAAGAGCATGCGGTTTTTCTGCTGGGTCTGCCAAATTAATCACTTCTGGCTGAATGATGAGATCTTTCCCCAGCTTCACGTCAAAACTTACCGTCTCATTAACCAACTGAGCTTCGGTTGCATATCGACCAATAATTATTTGTTGCTCTCTACAACCCGCCCCCCCAATTACCATTCGAACTTCATCATCAAGTTCACCAGATGCCGCCAGTAGCTCCTGAATTCTATGACGGAACTCATATAGACTTACTTCAAGTACCTTATCTGTAACCTTGTACTCCCAATAATAATAAGCATCACGAGACTTCATAGGTCCTTTCAATTCAATATGATAACTCGCCGCAACATCCACGCGCGGGAAAAACTGAATACGCGCGCCTAATAAATCATCTATGGTGATACGTTTAGCTAGACCCTTACCATCTTTGTCAAAGATTAATGCACCAGACGCTGGAAAAGGTACCCGTACTTTTATCGGGTCAGCCATCAAGTTAGCACTTATGGAAACAATAATATCTGCTGGCGGTGCCCCTTCGGCTGTCACCTTGATCCTTTTACCGCTTTCTATATTTGTTTGCTTATAAGAGATTTGCTCTCCTTCTATCGATACAAATAAGTTGCGTTCACAATGAAGATCAACGTAGCCACTATTAGCTTGTTTAGACGGCTTAAGCTCAAACTGGAATGACTGCGGAAGAATAGCAAGCCGTTTACGAAGTATTGTGCGATTACCACTCCCCTTTAAACGTACTGATTGGATACCAAACAAACCAGATTGATGAGCTTCTCCTAATGGCTTACTACCTAACCACAATTCTGTATTCGCTTCTTGACTGGTAATGGTTGGCAAACCCAAATAGATTGGTTGTCCCGTACTAGAGTAATACTGTAATTTAGCTCCTCGCACACTCACTTGCTCAGCCAACACTGCTGACTGACGAGTCGATATTACATAGGTGTCGCCTTCACCTTCTTCAGTACGGTAATCAACCTTAATTTCCCCACTAAACTCTACTAATTGGTAGCGTTCAGTCGTTACTGACTTGCACAAGTCTGGAAACTCGGCTGTGTACGTTGAACCTTTTAGCAAAAGAGCTTTAAGTTGGTCTGCTTTGACATTTACGCTTCCTTGTCCAATGACCCAATCATGTTCACCGTCTGACTTAAGAACAATCGGCATCTCATTAATAGCGATGTCACAGTTCGGAATTTCTTCTCTATGAAGCTCAATACCAGCCTGTAATACTACTAAGTACAAGTCTTGCTCTATGGATTGGCGACGAAACTCACATGCAGGGGTTCGCAAAATTACCTGGGTCATTTCGCCTTCAAAGGTTGTATGCCCTACCCCCAACTCGGCGATTACTCGATTACCTTCTTGTATAAATAACTCAACCCGACTGTTAATCAATGCTTCGCGTTTAAAAGGCATTGGTATCGCCTTCATCAATTTAATTTGAGTAACAAAACCCAAGTCTTCATTGTTCGAAACCCTTTGCGAGCAAATAATTCGTTTTGTTTGTTGTGACTTGCTTTGTCGCTGAACTGAAGCTGAAGTCAGTAAACTGGAGAGAAATTCACTGCCAGTGTCTGTATCAAGTGGGATTGGAAATAGATCTCGCCAATTTGGCAGTTGGGTATCTAAATGATTGACTGGTTGCTCTTGTTGTTGCAGGTTGTATTCGTCGGTTAAACGCAGCAATAGCTCCGCCATATTAGTAATAAGATCAACCGTTGTTTCTTGTTTAAATGCCTCAGGTAAGTGTTCAAGCCCCTCTAACACCAACTCGAACGGCGACTGACCGAATGCCTGAGCATCATCAAAAACCCTAAGAATACGCTTAAAAATTACTAAGAACCTGCCGCCTTCACTAGCTAGCAGACCATAAGGCAGACCGCCCTCTCGGAACACTGAGCCAAGAAAACTATGCCTATCATCGTTATATTGACTAACGGTTCGCTGCCAATATTGAAAACCTGTTTTTATTACCTTACTACGTTGATTTGCATCTAACTCAAACCCTAAACTGCTTGATATACCACTCCAACTCCATCCTCCTTGATATTTACGTCGGTACCATTCAGCACTAAAAAGACAAAAAGCCGCACACCAGCTACTATCCCGATGCAACTTTGTTGGCAATTTTTGGCTTTTTAAACTGATTTGCAAATGACTATATTCGGGCTCTGATAGTTGATAAGTAAATAGCGGCTGGCCCGTGGGCTGAGATAGTTCTCGTTTCGTCAAAATGGCCCTTAGACAGCCACTAACAGAAGTAGAGTCGAATATCATACTTGCAGATCCAAGTTTGCTGCGGGACGTAGTATCCATTGAACACCTCTCCTTAGTGCCTAGCCTCAAATTTTATTTTGCTAAATACTCCGTACTTAGCAGCCTCTGTATACAAGCAAGTGCATTGCAACAAACATTCCCTTCAGTAACAAGTTGATTTCATATGGAATAAGTAGGTAGTCACACTTTGATTTAGTAAATAAAATTACAGAGGTGTAACTAATTTACCTATCTCATCCCTTAGCCTAGTCAACGCTTGCTCTTGATTACTCATCAAAATCAACAGAAAAACTTCTTCGTCCGGTAAGTAAAAAGTCGCTGCTCTTATAGAATTGTTCAAAATTAAAATTGCCATTGTTTGAATCTTTCAAGTATCGTGTAAAGCCGCAACTACAAGTTTGCTTAAACCCAGAAGGTTGAGATACAAAATTAGTCTTTGCTGAACAAATGGGGCATACAATCAAAGATTCTATTTCCTTTTGACGTATTTCTAGGGCTGTAATCTGTTCTCGAGCATTAGATTGAACTAATAAGTCTTTTAACTGCTTTAGCTCTTTCTGGTTTATTTCACCAAATAATCGTAAAGAATGTTTGTGGGAATCGACGGAAATACTTGTTATTTTCTGAGCGAACTCCAGAGGTTTTGTAGGTACTTTTACTATAGGTGTTCCATAAGACATTAAAATGTCCTTATACAGTACTCTATCAACTATGAGTCCTAACCGTTCTACACAGTACATATCTGACGGTGTGATCGTAATGAATTTATCCGCATTCATATCTTGATGGTTCTGATTGCCGATATTTGGCCAAGCGATAACATGGTTTTTACTGAGATGCTGACAATTCTCAGCTAAGGGCACATGACTAAACCAAGGTACAACTGTTAGCAATATATCATTGCTTCTAGAAACCCCATCTCTAACAAGCACTAATTGCCATTCAAAACCACATCGCTGAAGCCTTAGTTTTCTTCCCGCCCACTCTCCTTCACTTCGCCCATTCAAATACGGGTGTAAAGCATGTGTTAGTACGAGGCCTACATATTGAGAATATGAATAAGCCAGTTCCTGATTCAGCCAAAATTGCTCATCAGGGCTATTCTTTGTTCTCGATATCGTTACCTCTAACTGTTCCCACAAAATCGCCAAATGCCCATAATGCGGGTCATGACTAAGGATATTTGTTCGGTGTAGTGCTCCACTTAATTGCTTATTTCTGTCAATTCGAGAGTACAAACCCGTTTGTTTAAGGCTTTGAACAGAGTGATTCAGATGCTGAAGTTTATCTATGGTTTCACTCAGTAACTCGCTCGCCTGGGCTGTCGTTTCTTCATCAAAAGTCCTTCCCCAGAGCTCACATACGTTTTTAGATAAACGAAAATCAATATATTGAGACTGATAAAACTTCATTGCCTGATCTATCGTCAGCAATAAAGTTGTGAGTGTGGATAAACGCCTCTGAAGATGATATTCGAATTTATCTAAAAGCCTCGCAAAGACACAATTTTCGTAAATATTGTATTCGTCGTCACTAAACCGAGCCAATACCTTCTTGGGTACTACGCCACTGAGAGTCTGTCGCTGCCAGCATTCAGAATGGGAAGCCAAATGAACTAAAGCTCCTTTTGACAGTCGTTTCGCCCGAGCCGCATCTGTCACTTCTTCATCGTAACGAATATCGAGTCTTGGGCGCTGCGAAATATGGTGAAAATGCCCCTTATTAAGAACTTCCAACAACACGATTTCCACAGGTAGCAAATGGCTTTCTGAATTAACAATAGCAGCAGGTAACATAGGTGAAACCAAACTATCAGCATGACTCTCCATTTGTTTACTGATGGTTGTGATTGCATTATTAAATAGATCAATTGAAGGTTTAAGTCCTTTATCTGCCTGTATAAAAGAATAGTTTCCCGAATTTAGCTGACAACGTACATAACCATCATCAACCAGTAAGTGTTCATAATGTATTTTTGCATGCCTATTGAGACACTCATCATTTTTACCTAGCCATTGATAACGACATGGCTCAATAGTTGGTGGTAAATCAGGTAACTTTTTTTGACTCAACCTGTCAAACCACATTACAAACGCTCCTTACGTTGGCGGTCTGTATTTAATAATTCTAAAGATTTGCGAGGATCACCGGATAGATTATGACTAATCCAAAAATCTTCCAAAGCATCGGTCAATTTGCCGACATCATCAGCGTTAATATCATAACGTCCAGTAACCTTGCCACTACGCATAACACGACTGGATAACAAATGATCTAAAGCTTCTCCTTCAGTTGCACCACAAGCTAGCATTACGGGAATAAAACGTTTCGCCTGACGTTCAAATCGGTTACCCCATCCAAGCTCAAAAGTCTCAGTCAATTGAGTGGTAATATCATGCTCAGACAGCTTCAAAAGCAAATTTTCCACTTCCTTTCTGTGCTTCTGACTTGCTTGATGAAATGCTTTCTGGAGCGACTTAAATGAATAATTAGCCTTATCAAACTTTTCGATATTGAATTGGATATCCTGCTTCGGTAACGTCATCACGTGTGCACGGTCATAAGTTTTGTCTGCTAATTCATTCGTCGTTTCATCATGGTTTGATGTCCCGATAAACCAAACATTCTGTGGTACTAAGATTTGCCGACCATCTTTTAAGCCTTTAGGAGCATTTGGGAGAGCTGTTTCTGAGAGGCTTATCAGGCGGTCCTGACGGTCATTTTTCTCTAATGCAGAAAGGAATTCCGAAAAGTACTGTTCAGGCCGAGATAAGTTCATTTCATCCAACAAAATAACGTTACAGGTGTCATTCCAGCGAGGAGTTTGAGCCTGGTAAAGTGCTTGCAAACAGTCTTTTTCGTAAAACTTACGCTCGAAAGCATTATAGTGACCAAGAAGATCATCTCTATCACGCCAGCCTGACTGAACGGCGATATCCGTACAGAAACCACCCATCGCTTTAGCAAACGCTTTAGCCAAACTGGTTTTACCTGTACCACTGATCCCCTGAAAAACGTGCAACTGACTCATTGCTAGACCACTCAGTAATACTCGGATATCTTCTAATGGGTAATATAGTTTTACGCGCTCTGCCTGAGCAATTCGGTGCTGAAGCTCTGATGCAAAGATACGAAGATCAGGCACATCTTCGAGTTCCATTGTCGCCTGAAAACCCTTCTTGCTGTCCATATTTGACATAGCAGGGAAAGGAGTCTGGGTTTTATGCGCGTCGGTAAGTTTTTCGATACGACTTTCCAAATCGTTGATATGCACACTTAATGTGTTTTTGTGCTGTTCAAGTACCTTATTCTGTTGCTGGATAGTCTGTAATTGAGTTGCGGCTATCCGTTTTTGTCCAACTTCTGACTTTGCCTTCTCATACTCAGGTCGAATTTCATTCAACTCTTTTTCCAACTCACTGACACGACTGCGTAAATATTGGCTTTGCTCTTCCAAACCTGCATGATCAGTATCAGAAAGCTTATTTTTTAATTCTCGGTTCTGCTGTTTAAGTTGCTCCAATTGATCAATAAATTCTCTTATCGGCTGTTCACCCAAAGAATGTTGTAACTCTTCAAAATCTGCCAACTTATCATTTAATTGCTCAACTTTATTCCATGCGTTATCTATTTTTTGTTTCTGCGTAGAAGTTTCCTTTTGATGGGATACACGTTCTTCAGCCATCCTCTCATCAACAATAGAATCCAGATTATCTTTAGCTTCACGCAAATCTTCCCACTCATCATTAAGCTGTTTTCTCTCCAGATCCAAAGCATCTTGAATCTCTTTACGCTGACGTTCTATTGTTTCTTGCTGATAATGATTTTTTAAATCCAGTGTCGTTTTATAAGTCGCTTTTTCATCTTCTAAAGCAGACAGTTCCAACTTAAGCTGTTCTTTCTCTTTATCCAGCTCTGATGCCTTAACCTGCTGAGCAGATTGCAACGTAATCAATTCAATCTCTTTTTTATCCAACTCAGCTTTACGTTGCAATTCAGTATCCGACAGCGCTAGCTTAGCTGCTTCAATTGCATGCTCAAGCTCAAATTTCTGCTTGCTTAACTCGGAGATCTTTAATTTGTAGCCTGTAATTTCTTTTTCTTGCTCTATCTTCAACCGCTCTAACGATTCACGATTTTGTCGTTCAAAACCTTGGTTAGCATTTAGCTCACGAGAATTCAGTTCGCGTTCACGAGACGTCTGTTCACTTTGTTGTTTTGCCAACTTTGTTTGCAGAAGATCCAATTCATTACTTTGTTTTCCTAAACTTTCAGTTCGGATACATAGCTCATCTTGTTCTGTATGAAGTTTCTCTTCTAATGCTTCTAATTCTAAGCCTTTTTGATTGCTGGTATCCCAACGCACTTTATATTCTTCATCCAGACCTTGTTTATATTTATTGATTTCTTTGCAAACATCGGCAAACTGTCGAATCCAACCTCTGAACTGGTTTGTTTTCTCATCAGGAAGTGCATTAATAAGACTCTTCAAATAATCTTCATCAAGCAATATATTCAGTTTTTTACCCACACTATCATAGACTTGACTAGCATTTTCGAAAGATGCCGTCCACATAGGTATCTGTTTTTCCAACTGGGTTTTATCGTTCGACTTCTGAGTTGTTGCTACGTTGTTCTGGGGTTGATTTCCGTTATTTTTTTTACTTCTAGCCACGGATCCATTCCTTAAATTGTTCTGAAAATTGTAATGCGAATTCGATATTTTTCTGCGCCACTTCAACCGTTATTTCAGTGTACTGCTTCCCTGTGTAACGACTATTTCCATGGCTGGTTTGATTGCGTAAGTCAGCTAACGCTAATAATTTTTGTAAATCCAATTGTTCACTTTTAAGAACTTTCAACGGATGTATAGCGGTACCTATCGTCCCAAGCGCGGCTGCAAAAACTAAAGCTTTTAAGGAACTAGTTGGATTTTTGAAAGCACGAATAACCATTTGTAGCTTCTGCCTAGACAGCGTCGCTATAACATCTTCAGTAAATGCGGGAAGATTTAGGCTAGTTAATAAACTACGGTTTAAATTAGCATCATTTTGTTTTGACTTAGGTAATTGCTCAACTGATCCTTGAAAGGACTTAATCAGCCATTGCATCAACACTTCTAACAGCTTTTGGCATTCCGTAATGGCTGCTTCCAGGTCATTTTTATTATTTTGCCCACTTTCCAACATTTCCTGGCGAGTGAGTAATACCGATAATGCATCTGCAATATCAGGCTCCTTTTGTACCCATGGATACTCCATCATTACTTGTAAAGATGCTTGCTCCTGTAAGCTTTTCAGCCACTCTGACACTGTCTGGTTATCAGGTTCTGGCTGTTCAATTAACCCACTCAAGCTTATACATAAATTTTTGTCATGTTCTAATAGTTCAGGCAAGTTTCCAGCTAACCACCAAGCTTCATCACGAATGTCAAAAGGATCCTTAATACTCCAAAGTCTGGTACTATGGCTTGCCGTAATCCATACCAATATCCAAGCAGATTCCGGTTGTTCTGATTGGTAAGTCAACCCTGAAAGTTTTATCTGTTTTGGTAACTCGCCAGATGCATATAGCTGTCGAGCTATACGATAATCACTACGATAGTCTTGCCATGCCCGCATAGTATCTTGTGTCTTTGGTATGGAATGATTGACCTGTTTAAATGAAGGTTTGAATGGCTCCAATGCTTTCCCTGTTTTACGATTTAATGAAAATTTAGGAAATTTTTCACTTGGATTATCTGGTTCTATTATTGCGAGGCGATTATCAATTCTAGGCCAAAGCTTACCTGATACGGCATCCTGAAAAAGATATCCACTAGCTAATTGTTCACTTTGATCGTCTTCTTCACCAATCGCTTTAAGTCCAGACTCTGTCAATTCGATCGCTTTATCATCAATCCAGCCTCTACTTAATAATTGCGCCTGAATAAGCTTAACCAAATTGATATGAAAACCTGTTAATTCAGCGATATCACCAGTATCAAAAGTATTAGCTCGAATTAAACGCATCACGACTTTTTGAAACAAGTTCATTTTAGGCTGTTGAACTTCTGGATACAGAACCTGATGAACAAGCACTGGCCAAAGAATAGCTCTGGCTTTACCTGAAGGTTTATTACCGTATTTAAGGTAAGTCATAGTATCAACGAATGCAGCCATGCTGACCTCCACATAGTTCATAAAATGCGTTCAAGGCCGGAACACCTTCCTGTGCACATTCATTGGTTACTAATTCTGAATCTCCCACGCAAATTAACATCTGACGCTGACGACTCATTGCTACGTTCATACGATTAGGCAAACGTAAAAATCCAAACATACGATTAAGTTTGCTTTCGAACCTCTCATCAGAAGATTTCTCATCATTTTCTGTCTTCACCGAATCTAGTGCCGGCTTTTGCCACGTTCTTACACAAGACAATAACACCACATCGAACTCTTTCCCCTGAAAGGCATCTACAGATCCAACTCGCAAACCCTCTTCTTTGTCTATTGTTCCATCTTTTTTCCTTTTTACTGCCCACTTAAACTCATCATGTGGTTCATATTGTCCTTCACGTTTAACCATAAGTGGAATACCGTTTACCTGTTTGGTAGCCAATTTTTCCATGATAAGGTCTCGTTGTGCTGCATAGAAAGTAATAACACCAATCGATAAACTATTTCCTGCTGCCTCAAACAGATGCTGTACTTCTGTTGCAATTCGTTCAGCCTCAGCATCGCGAATCCGGCTAGTCCCACGTTTATTAGCTTTCCCATCAGATAAAGGAACATTGATCCACTGACAAACTTTGTTTTTATAAAACGTACCCTCATATTCAAGAGCATCAATTAATTCGGAAGAAAAAGTGAAATCATCGGCATGTCTGCCAGCTTTTACTTTATCCAAACCAATTGATTCATAGAATTGCTGACTCACAAAATCACCAAGAATAGGATGCATACGGAACTGGGTATCAAGCATTACAACTCGAGAATAATCACTTAACTTATCGAGCTGCAGCCGTAGGCGTTCAAACAAACTAGATTTAAAAGCTGCCAATTGTTGTTCTGTCAATAAATGTTCTTCTTGAAGTTGCTCTTCTATATCAGGTTCAAGCATATGGGGGAGCTGACGGTCATCACCAACTAATATAACTCTACGTTTTGCCATCGACATTGGAATAAACAGATCAAGTGGGTTTGCCCGTGCAGCTTCATCGATGATGACCGTATCAAATTCAATTTCAGAACTATCAAGATCAACTATAGCCTTTAGATTTGCCATTTTCTTACCTGCAGATTGCTGACAGGTTGCGCCTACAACCATGGCATACTCTTCGGTCGTGTTTAATGCAGATAATCGATCAGTTTCGATGTTATCAACAAGCTCTTGAAGAGCCCAGGCAACTCCCTGTTTATGCTGATGCATATACTGGTCAAGAGATAACTCAAGTCGATCTAGCAAATCACTTCCCGTCTTATCAAGAACCTGTTTCAGTTCTGGAGGTCGATAATCAGGTAAATACTGGTCAAGTAATTGGTTTTTGAGATTATTCAATAACTGCAATAACTGATTATCAGGCTGCGTCGTATCTGAGGCTTGTTGCAGTAATTCTTTACTTTCTTTGGAAAAGCGATGCAACTGTCGTTTTAATTCACGTAACAAATCTACTGCTCTTGCGCACCCGTCATCTGCAAAACTTAACTCTGTCACTCGTAAACCGCGAATACTACGCAAAAGAGTTTCATTACCGCCACTATGTTCACATACAGCAGTCTCTTGCTCCTGCTCAGCAATATAATCTTCCAATTCGCTTATCAAACGCATAGGTATTCGCATATTGAGTTGTTGTAAATCATCTAACTGACGATACAACTGCCGAAGGCGCTCAATATACTGAGCCGGAGAAACCTGACTGACACGCAACAAAGTCATCGACAGAGAAACTTCATCTAATTTTTTTAGAAATGGGATTTTCTTATATTGTTGGTCAATTTGTTCTTTCAGATAATTTGACTGAGCATCAACCCAACGACTAAAGTTTCCTTCTTCATCAGCATTTTGTTTTTTTCCACCTACTCGAGTTGCTGGTAAATTGAAAACCTGACTTCGATCAAGTGCATTATCAACAGCATCATGTTGAAAACTACTTACCAACACTTGACCACTGATATTCTGCTCTTCAAATTCTTCTGCTAGTCGACGCTGTAATGCGGCTATTACCTGAGTTTTTCCCGTACCAGGAGGGCCGATGATTATAGCCAGATCAGGAGTATTTAATGCTGTTTCCAATGCCAACAACTGTTTATCTGTTGGCTTTCCGCCCTTAAAAGTATCTTTAGCGTATGGCGTTAATCCTTTGAGTTTTCGATGTCTATCCATTGGGACTGAAACACCTTCCAACAACCATTTTAATTGGGGCATTCGTTTTCCGGAATCAATCACCTGGCGAGCACTCAAACGACGTTTCCCTGCCGTACGCTGCCCAGCTATTGACAAATACAACCAGCCACCTTTGCCATTTTCCCCATCTTGTCTGGAAAATCGAGGAACCGCATCTCTTCGTTCCGATGATGGTGTAAAGACAATATGATCGTCCTCAAAGCGAATTTCACCTCGAGGATTTTGGCGTTGATCTCCAGATGTACTATCAACGCTAAGTTCTTCAGCCCAATCGGGAGCTTGTTCGGATAAATCAACTTGCGTTGCTTTATCCAACTCTAACGATTTCCAGTTTGCCTGAAACTCTTGATATGCTTCAGCTGATTTTGGCCAAATATTCCAGCGGTTTGTTCTAGTATCTTCAAATGATTCAGAATGAGTAAAACGTAATGCTCTAAGTGTCTCTGCTTTCTTTAGGGCAATTTCCCATTCTTTATCATTGTAGAGATTCCACAACTCTAAATAGCTTCCATTATCTCGTAATGCAGCATCCAACATGGCTCGGTGTGACGCATTATTTAATGCTGTTGCGGTGCTTACATCAGTAAAAGAAAATTCACCGTTCAAGAATGAAAATCCGCTGTCACGACGAGCATGACGTGTTATACGCTTAATCAAATAGCGGTCATCACGCTGCGCTTCCACATCAGCACGCCAACCTTTACCTAATATTTGAAAACCATTTCCACGATTAGAATTACTAAACCGAGATATCGATAACCAATTTTCTTCTGAAGTATCCGAGTTAGCTAAATCTGAAGTATTTGTCGTCGAAAGGATAAAATGCTCAGCTAACCATTGGCATGCTAATTCAATACTATTTTCACTAATTTCATTTTTTGTAAACAAATCATCCGAAATCAAACCGTCAACACCAAGCGTCAAATCTAGTGTATTAATCTCCACTGGTGCCATATATTGCAGTTGCAATGTATTGTTCTGTATATGTGCAAGCATCCAACGTGTTTGATCTCGTCTTGTTAAGCTGGTCAGATGTGGGCGAACAATTTTGGAACAAAAAACTGAAACCCGCTCTTCAGCCTGTTGCAATAACCAGTGATCATCGTACTCAAAAAGTTGTACTGGTTGATTCACTCGTAAACGGGATATATTTTCTTCTGATGTTATGTTAATAACATCATTAGCAAAGTAAGGGAATTCTTTTAATTGCATGACTTACCACCTAAACTCCCAAAAAATGTGCGTGTCTTGCGGATTACCCAAATGAATACAGTAGGGTTCGTTACTTTTCCCACGATTATCAGCTTTCAGACGAATTTTTTTGCTAAATTCCTGAATATGTTCATTACCACGAGAAATATGCAAAGGTTCTACAGGGATAACCATTAAGCAAGAATCGGAATATTCAAGCTGAATATGATCACTAGGAATTTTATCGTAGCTAAACGATGGCAATAATCGCTTTAGCTCTTTTTTATCGCCAGGTTGCAGACAAACTTTTCTACCTGTAACAATCTTATTACCATCCAATTCAGGATATGTTTCCTGTTTTTCTTTATCTGATAAAAATATAAATTCCTCAAACTGAACTAACTGTTCATCAACCGCAAAATCACAGAAGAAACAACTAATATCATCAAGATCAGAATTATCTAACGGTAATAAACTGTGACCGCCGCAATTGTGGCAAACAAATAGATGTTCATCTATTTCAGTAAGTGCTTCTAACCATTCAGCCATACTAGGACGTTCTAATGGCATATTTTTTCCAGGTCCAAAAGTCTGTTGAAATAGATGGGGTAACTTACTTTCTTCAATCAATTGAATCGGTAAATTAGCCCAACATTCATTATCAGGATCATCCGGGTCGTTTATCCACGGATGTTCGCCACGTAATGCTTCGTCTTCGATCTCTGGTTCTCCATCATTCACCAAATCACCTTTCAGTGGGTGGTTATGGGTCAACAATTGATAAGCAATTACTGCAAAGCTCCAACAGTCGGTCAAACTAGACAACATAGCTTCACCACGAACAACTTCTGGCGCACCATAATCTGGAGTATGTACAGTTAAACCAGAGTGAGATTCAAAACTAATGTTATCGCAGTCAATCAGCCAAGTTTCTGAATAATTAGGATCATCCGATACAAAGATGTTGTCCGGTGAAATATCACCATATAACATTCCTCGACTATGCAATTGGTTAATGGTACGAGCCAGTTGACATAACATACGGATTCGTCTGCGCAAACCACCTTGATCAAGATAGTTCTGAATATGCGGTGTTTGATTTTCTTCTGATATACTGTCTGTTGCTTCAATATAGCTATCTAACAATGACCTCAGTGGTACTAAACCATCCATCAGTTCCATCACATAACCCATGCGAGGTTCTTTTAACAAAACCAATGGTCGGGCTAATTTCAGATCAGCAATATCCTGACGAATAAGCCATTCAATATGAGAATGCCAACGCTTTTTAGCTATTTCATCCTTATTCGTAAAACCTTTAATCAAAACCTGGGGTAACTCCGTTGTGTACACAACCCCTTGACCACCACTTGCCAACTGACTTTTTAGTGGATACTTAGCACCACGAATGTCTTCCAAAATAGGTAATTTTTTCGTTTTATTTGTACTCATAAATCAGTCAATCCTGAATATACCAGCAATACTCTTATCATCCCCATGTCTCGGGGTAGTCCATTCATTCAATTCTTTTGTTAGCCATCGTTTACAACGACGTTTATTAGTCCGTTTCAACTGCTTGAAAATTGCATCAAAAAAGGCTTCTAGGTGTTCAGGAATCAGATCATCGGAAATACCATCCGTCATCAGCAATACACCGTCACCGGGTGACGTTAAAGAACATTCAATTGTTGACCAATCACTGTCTTTCGCTCGGGCTAAAGTTTGGGTTTGATTACCAAAGCCATCTCGTTGGGGTGTCACCACAGAAAATTGCCCCTGTCTTCTAACTAATAACAGCCCATCACCTACCTGGGCTGCTTTGATTTGACCTTTATCATTACTCCAGGCCCAAAGACAGGTCGCTTCATACTGCAAATATTCATTATTATAAATTTCCAGCCATCGCTTTTGAGCCTGCTGACTGATACTTAATGGTGATAGATTCGCAACATCCCCCATTTCTCGAAGGACAGAACGGACAACCTTTGTAGCCTGTTTGGAACCTTTATGACTCAGTTTTCGACTACCTAAGCCATCACAAACAGAAATACACATTCCCTTATTAATGCCGTGGACTAACACGGCATCCTGATTAGGGATATTGTCTTGCAAATGAGCGGGGCCCACAACTGAACTGGCCGTTGCTAACAATTTCATCAGAAATCTAACTCTTCAAATTCATCATCCTCTGCACTATCTGCAGAAGGAAGAGATAGAGGTGCTGACTGATTTGGCGTCGTCGAACGACTGCGAGTCGTCACGCTCATGGTTACAGCTTTGAAGAAACGATGAATATCACGTGCATTTTCAGCCTTAAATACAGGCGCTTCCAAATCATTGGCAAAATCACCCAAAAGAGATAAATCTGCATCAGCCCCAATCCCCATAGCAAAGCGAGTTGCCTTGGCAGAACGTTCACCATGTAAAAGAGACTGAAAAGCCCCAGAAAAATCATCAGTCGGATGACCATCTGATACCAATACAATAACTGGCTTGTATGCGCGAGATGGAATTTGCTCTTTATCTTCAATCAAATTGGCAACCAACTTACAAGCTTCACCTAATGGCGTACCACCACTAGCCGGCAATGGTTTAATGGCTTCAATTTGATAAGCCGGTGTTAATGGCAAGTGAACTTCCGCGATACCACCAAAAGTCACCACACTCACTTGCAGTTCTGCTCTCAAGCGACTTTCACTTGCAAAGACACTAATCATGTCTTTAAGCGCTTTGTTTAATGCCTCAACTTTCCCGTCAACCGACATACTGCCGCTGGTATCAGCCATAACAATAATTGGTAATGGACGAGCACTCTGAACCTGAAATTTTTTAAGATCTGACATTGTTATATTCTCTTTTAATTAATAACCACTAATATACGTCTTTTACTCGGTAACTGTCGTAGTCAAACTCACAGCAATTGCTGTGGTAACCATTCTCTGCCCTGCATTTCGTGCTGCAACGATAAAACCGATAATGGCAATAGCAAATACCCAAACAGAATCAAAACCAATTTGTGCCATTTGTATGTCTATCAATAATTTCGCCAACACCAAGATAATCGCACTAATCAAAGAAACTGCCGCTGCATCCCTGTAAAGCAAATAAGATTTATGCGTTGACGCTACTTCATCGTGATTTGTTACCGGTCGATAAAATTCCCGATACCAGTAACTATTTTGGTTTTTGTTGTCAGATTTAAGAGATTCATAATCAACTACTCTCGTCTTAAACAAGTCGATATCAATACGAGCATCTTTTTCGGCGAGCTGAATAAATCGATGGCCTGGTAACACATTTCGCCAGCGAAGAAACACCAGTGCATTTTTTAAGTCTGCAGGCATAAGGTGGCTAAGCCACCCTGCTAATACACTAATTGCCAACATCGCTCCCCCGGTATCCTTTAAAATATCCAACAAACTGGCATCGAAGGTATGACGGTTAACCATAGTAACAGCAATAAGTTGAATAACCACTAACACAGAAAGTGGTGCGATATTTTTCGCCTTTAGAGATAAGCCAGCCATCTTATGCCACCTCATCTTCATATTCATAGTGGTAAGGTTCTGGATCTAAACTATTCCAGCCGGCTCGGTTTGGGGCATTGTGGTAATGGTGGATGCCTGTCCCTCTGGTGGCGAGAACTTTCACACCTCGGTGAGTAAAAGCATTCATCACCGCTTTTCTTGGATGTTTTGGCTCTGCACCTTTCGCTGTGGAAGCTATCGCCGTAATCCCGCGGGATTCTCCTTGTGCAACAGGCTCTCCGACTAAACGATTAAGTACCGTTTTACCAATATTGCGTTTGCTGCCATGGTGCGGAATTTGTATAAATCGAAGGTCTGCAGTTTGACCACTTTGTTCTAATTGGTCGGCTGCGTATTCAAGGGCCTTAATACCAGCATCTCCCGTGAATAGTGAACGCCGTTCATCCACCAATAGTTGAGTAATGACACTCGTATTGTTTCTAGGAGAGGTTTCGCCACTATCATCAATTTTATCTTCTCCCCAGGAGACAAAGAAACGACGAAGTGCAGAAGCCGCTTTATTCAATGCACTTTCCAGCATATTTGATAGAGAGGCTTTTTCTGGCATGCCTTCAAAATCCGGAATAAGCGACTCATAAAACTCAACTGAAGGTCCAAGAATTTTAATACCACCACCGGCGTCCACTAGACCAGTAAACGGCTCTTGAACTTTAATACCTTTTGCTTCAGCCAATTTAACTAACGACCAAGCTTTTTCTAAGTTCTCCTTGAGACGCTCACCAATACTGTTGTCAGTGACTCGTCCATCTTTAAACTTATCAGCCAAACCTTGGTTGTGTTCCCAAGGCTTATGAATCCAGAGTTCTTTGACATCCAGTTCATTGAGTACTGTTTCCAGACCGTTGATATGGTCCAAATCTGGATGAGTATTGATAACTAAATCAACTACAGATGTACCGTAATAATTTTTGATATGTTCAACGAGGCTTGTACCTGTATCTTTGAACCCACCATCAATCACAACTACGGTTTGCTCTTCGCGAGTCCCGTACAGATTGCCATAGCGCAAAGCAATCGCATCGCCACTCTTAGATTCTTCACCAACACCTAAAAAATCGATTTCATAACCCATAACATTTTTCCTCTCTTGTTAATGTTACAGGTTATATATCAAGGTTCATGCCAATCAATAAAATACATATAAATCAATGCATTAAAAATTTTCACATCAGAGAAACAGGATAGAAAAATAAAATATATTACTATTTAGTAAAAATTATTATGTTGAAAAATAAAGTCCTATCCCTTTCGTTGATAAACTCTAAAGCAATTGAAAATGATCAATCACTTTGGGGTTACCTTCATAATTAGAAAATTGTGACAGAATTTCATTTTTCCTATTCTCATCCATGCACGTTAGATCCGTCATATTCTCTCTTTGAGCCACATCCTCCGGTTCAACAAATCCACGATCGATGCGTAAACCTGCTTTTTCAGAAATAAAATAGCGAGCATGAAAATCGAAATCTAAATAATCATCAGACCAACGAACAACTTGAATAGTAGTCTTATCATTGGAAAACGGAGCTAACATCGCTGTACATTCATTCTTGAACTGTTCAACAGAAATGGGATATTTACTGTAAGCCGTGTGAATAACAAAATCACAGTTCTTACGACCCATATTGCCGCACACAGTTAGAAGGGCAACCAGAACCTTTAGACATCTATTCTTTGATTGAAAATAAGGATCAACTAAAGTGAACTTACTACTATCGCTGATAACGAATTTTGCTGATTCCGCCAAACAATTTGCTGTTCTTTTTATGTTTATATCACGGCGATTTTGGAACAAAATTTCATCGACTTGATTAAGTGGATGTACTTTATCGTTATCAAAATCAGCTTTGACTAATATCGCATCCAATTGTGAACAAATTGCATCGGATGTAGTGTTATGAATCCAGTCGATCTCACTATCATAAGGTTGACTAAATTTATAAACCCGATCCTGTTTTATCTGACTGAGCTTTTCTTCGATCCGTTTAAGTTGAATATCACCCAACCCATTCTTTCTGCAGGCTTCCATAACTAAGGCAAACCATCTTTTAGGATAACGGGCAATCAAAAGACCATTGCTATAACCAAATTTCTCGACCGTATAGCGAAAATCAGCCCAGTTATCAATCGCCTCCGGCTCTATGGCAAATAAACTATGCATTAGAACAGCTCCTCAGAACGTTCAACAAAGAACCCTTGCGGCCAGCGGTCGACAAACTCACCATCTTCATCAATACGGATACGCTTCGTCACGACACCATCATTCGTCGGCTCTAAATAAACAATTGCGACATCCTCTTGTTTAATTGAAGGATAGCCATCTGGCAATTCATCATCCGTTGTTTGTCTGATTCTTTTGAGCAACCTGAGAATTAAGTGTTCACTATGAGTTTCAATCAGAAACGAATGTTTATCTTTGGTTTTAAAAAACACATCAGCCAGTTCAACCTGAAAGCGAGGATGAATATGTAACTCAGGCTGTTCAATGCTTATCAAACCAACATCATCATAATTTGCAGCAACAATTAGAGGCAGAACCTGTGAAATCCCAGTTCCCAATTGATTGGCAGACAACATGATATTTGAGCGTAACTCTTTGAAGAATACATGGCGTTTACTTAACAAACCCAATTCATCTGGTACACCTGAAAGATTAGAAATTTCAGCAATGGATTGGTTAATAATTTCATAACCAGCATCAAGCTTATCACTCGATGCAAACCACTCGCTGGTGTCTTTAATCAGTTTCTTAATTGCCTCATTACTTTTCGGATCTTTATACAACAGATCCCAAGCTGCAGAACCATCAACCCAGTCTTTTTGTTCTGGATGAGGATTGGGAACATAATCATTGTCAGGAACTAGACGCAAAGGGCCAATCTGAGCATTGGCGTTAAAATATTCCAGCAACTTATCAAGCGGTAATACAAATGCTTGACTCAAGACCTGACGAACGACAAGAAAGTTAAAATGAATGTCTAAATCATCAAATTCCTGGCCATCCAAATTGGTAAACACTGGCAGCCCTAAATACGGAATAGCGCCGCTTCGACAGCCTAAACTGATTGGTGCAACCCGGTTTACAAATGAAATACCAGCCCCTTCGGTATCAGCCACTTCTGCTGTACTTACCGGATTGGGATTGAGAATATCCAATACAGCTTCGAATTCGCTATGAAATGCATCTTCATCAAGAGGCTCTCGCTCACTTGCATCACCATATTGCTCCTCTAGCCAATCATCATGGTTAAATGGAATCAATAATGGGTGTTGAGTATTCATTTCACTGATGGCCGTGTTTTTCAGATCTTCTTTTGAACTGATACAACCGACATAAATATCATTAATCCAAACTCGATAATGTTTAACGTATGCTCGTTTAAAACGCTCTGACCACGCGATTTCGAATTCAACCGCGCCTGATTCAATGCTGCCACCAAAGTCATCCATCAGCAGATAACTAATGACTTGAATTTCATTCGCCATTTCCTCAACGTCAGAACCATAGTAGACAAATGGGGTTCTGTCTGGAGAAAAATCCAAGCGGATCTTTATTGATTTTTTTAAGTCCTGACCATGCACGAGTGAACGAAAACCACCAATGGATTTATCGCCAAGGGCATCCAATTTTTGTGGATCGCAATGTCCATTTTTTAAAATCTGCTGAACATAAGCCAACGCCATCAGCACCGAACTCTTACCGACACTATTAGGTCCAAATAACAGTGTCACCGGAGCAAGATCGATGGATTGATTGCTTTTAAACGAGCGAAAATTGGTGAGAGATATTTTGGTGAGCTTCATTGAACTATACCCAATTATTATTCATCTTTAATAAAAAACAGCGACATAACCTGCAGTCATATCGCTGTTAAAAATATATCTAAAGCATGCCGCTGAAAGCTTTTTGACTCAAGGATCCAAATAGAGTATCCGCTTCAACTTTGTTATTAACAATTCGATGCATTGTCTTTCTAAACTTTTTAACCACTTCGCAAAATACTTGCTGGTGTTGTAAAGGAGGCAGCGGTATAGATAACGAAGACAAAATTTTCTGATTGATATTTTGAATATTTGCTCCTTGACCACCTTTCAACATAGCTCGCTTCATTGAAGGTGTTCTAAGCAAGTAATTCAGATATTCAGGTTCAATTTCAGAATCTTCAACTCGATATCTAATACAAAAACCACTGAAGGTTAGCGCTTCATCATCTGGATAAACGGAAATACAACGTCCAACCAATGCTTTGTTACCATTTGAACGAACAAAAACTAAATCCCCATTTTTAAGTAAATAGTCTTTGGCTGGACACTCATTCAGTTCTACACGACCTAAAGATTGCATATCAGTAATAGTCGTTAATGACTTAAAGTCTCCAACACCAAGGTAGCGCAAAGAGATACCTGAATCTTCTTTCGAAAAGTTCAATCCATTTTTAAACGTACCATGTGAAGGTAATCTACTTATATCCCACCCCTTCGGATTCGTCACAGGATCACCAAACATATCCAAAAACACTGCACGCAAAAATTCATCGGCAAGCTCAATAGCTTGTTGTCGTTTACGACGAATGGCATCGGCTTTATCCAAAATAGCTGCAATACGTTTTTGTTCGGCTAGAGGAGGAAGTGGGATTTCCAGTCCTTTAAATCGTTCAACATCTAAGTTAGATATATTTGTTGTTTGCCTACCACAATATCTAATAGCATGTTGAATTTTTGGTGATGACACCCAGTGATATAAATAACGCTCATCTATTTTATTAAATATTGGACGAACAATAGAAATAAAACCGCCCGCTGTCGTTTCATAATTCAAATTTTCAATGAAACTAACTTTACCTACGAGCTCCCAACTATTAGCAGAAGAAATTAATAAGTCACCATACTTAAGTTTTTGCTCTTCTCTTTTTACTATGCTTTTAGGTATAGCGATTAGGTCTCTAGAATCCAACCCTGACACTTGAACGTTTTTTGTTCTCATAACCACAATAGAGTCTTGAGAAAAGGGCTCGATAACATCATCTGGCTTAAAAGTTACACCTCGTATAAATTTAATAACTGTGCCCAGTTTCACCAATGGCCAACTCATAGCATTTCCTCCAACTCATTTAAGTCAGCCAGGATTTCTTTTTCTAATGCTTTAAGTTTACCTAATATCACTTTAGGTTCGTCATATTGCTCTTCCTTATACACCACCTGTTTATAGCGGTTAATCGAAAGGTCAAACTTATTATTGGCTATATCCTCAGCATCCACGACAAATGCTTTTTGAGTCTTATCACCAAAGGCTTTGTTAATGTCCTCAACTGAGGCATTACGTTGCACCAATTGACAATATTGCTTCCATTGAGCAAGTGCATCCGGTAAATCATTACTACCCTTGCCTTTGAGCTCTTGGCGCTTATCATCTAATGAGTAACCATCGGCTTGCAGATCATAAAACCAGACACGATCCGTTTTACCGCCCTTGGTAAAGAGCAATATTGCAGTAGATACTCCCGCGTAAGGTTTAAATACCCCACTTGGCAGGCTAACAATCCCTTCCAGCTGATTGTTTTCCAGCAGCTCCTGACGTAATTGCTGGTGCGCTTTAGAAGAACCAAACAAAACTCCATCAGGGACAATCACTGCAGCACGTCCACCTAACTTAAGTGCACGCAAAATATGGGCAACAAACAGTAATTCTGTCTTTTTAGTTTTTACCATTCCTAATACATCTGGATTGGTATTCGTTTCATCCAGACTGCCTTTAAATGGCGGATTAGCCAAAATCACATTGAAGAAGTTTTCTTCCTGCTTGGGAAAGTTCTCTTTAATCGACTTACTCAAGGTATCCTGATAACGAATATTCGCGCCATTCACACCATGAAGCGCCATGTTCATACTACTTACCCGCAGCATGGTAGTATCAAAATCAAAGCCCCAAAACATATCCTGATTAATATGATCCCGGTAAGGTTCTAATAGATCGCCCGAATACTGTTTATTACCATCTTCATCCTCAAAGATACCTGCCGCACTAGAATGAGCACGGTTTAAATATTCCATCGTACGAGCTAAAAATCCCGCAGTACCACAAGCTGGATCACAAATGATATCCGTTGGTTGTGGATCAATAAATTCAATCATGGCGTCAATGATATGGCGTGGGGTACGGAATTGTCCGTTGATACCGGCAGTGGTTAACTTACTCAACAAGTATTCGTAGATATCACCTTTAACATCGCTCTCAGTAAGAGGTAGACAGTCTACAGCCCCAACTGCGCTGGTTAATACCGATTCATTTTTAATCTCTAGATCAGCGTCTTGCATATATTCGCCGATACTACCTAACGCTTGTTTCTGGTCACCATTTTGCTCGTCAACATCTTTATCTAACTCATGACCAATTTCGGCAAAAAAAGGAAAGACTTTGTCCTTGAGGTGAGAGTGAAGTGCTTTCCCGCTTAAATTTTTAAAGTTCTTCCAACGCAGCAACTGCCCTTCTGGCGTATTAGGAAACAAGCGATCAAATTCTTTACCGGAACGATTTGCTTTACGCTCAGCAACATCTTCCTGCATATCCAACATTCGAGCAAACATCAAATAGCTGATCTGCTCAATCACAGTCAGTGGGTTGGTGATACCACCTGTCCAGAATTGTTCCCAGAGTTTATCGATATCATTACGGATTCTGCCTGTTAGCATGTATTATCTCGCTTTATAAATTTTTGTTTGTAAATTCAGAATATAAATTGACAAGGGTGCAACCCATCATCGCTTGCTATTAAACGGGGAATTATACCCTTTTAATCATTGTTAAATACGGAATCATTGCATCCGCCAAAGTAACTGGTCAAATTACATACCGGTTGGTTGAATATCATCCTGGATAAAGGGTTTAAGTACCGTGATTAGTTCGTTGATATCATCCTGTGGAAATACACCATCAATCCCATCATAAGAGATGGAGGTAAATGGAGCTTCATAAAGCTTATCAACAATGATCGAACCATGCTGCGCAATATAACTTTTCAGCTGGTTCATAAACCGAACCTGCTTGGCGGTTAGTGTCGGATGCGCATGCAAAAAGTTTTTGAAAACTTCTTCAACCGCTTCCCCATCCAACCCAATAATTTCTCGTACAGTCAGGTGTAACTGATCCGCTGTTCTACCATAAAATTCATTCAGCACATCCAGACTCACACCAGGATGTGAGGTAAGAATGGTAGAAGTTAACGATTTGAGTTCAGCTTCAGCAATCGGCTCACCTTTACGAATTTTCTGTAGTGTTGGGTTAGCCGCTATCATTTGATCCAGAATATCCTTAAGGCGGCGACGATAAATCATGGCTTCATTCGCCCCAGGAACAACCACTTTTCGATCTTTTTCCTTGATATTCGTGTCGCTCATTTTAGTCGTTGGTGTGGCATACATTCCTCCACCGACAGTCTGACGATACTTCATAATACCGCGCAGTTCTTTCCGAGCATTTTCCAGTTTTTCAACACTTGGATTTTGCCAAAAATCCGCACTACGAACGTCAGAAATCACCGCATCTTTCTGACGTACAGCCTGGATATTGACCGCTAACTTATCGATCTCTTCCAATAATTGTATTTTCCCGTCGTCGAAACAACTCGCTTGCTCTACTAAACAACGTTCAATACTTGCCACCAATTTATCTAGCTGCGTCGCATGTTTATCACGTAGTACTCGTGCTGACATCAATGGTGCAATGGTATTGACCAGCACATGTTGTGTTTTCGCATCCAGTTTCTGCAGTAAATCCGTTTGCTGCAGTTGATGCACAATACGCAGCTCTCTTTTCACCGCAACACTGGTATCCGGAAGGTCATTAATATCCATCCGCAATAGTTCAATGGCTGCATCAAACCCTGCTGCATGATTGTGCTTTAAAGCGGCTTGAGCTAACTCTAAACGAGCTTCAAACGTGGTTTGTAAAAGAGATTTACTCCCGGTATCTTCAGGCTCTTGATACTCTTCTTCAAAGAAGTCAAAGTTGCCGTAGTGATCAAAAATCAAAAACTCTTTTTTGTGTTTATCTTTACCAAACAGATCTTTACACAGACGCGTTCCACGCCCAATCATCTGCCAAAATTTCACCCATGATTTAACAGGTTTGGCGAACACCAAGTTCACAACCTCAGGCACATCAATACCGGTATCGAGCATATCCACCGAAATCGCAATGCGAAAATCATTGTGACTATTTTTAAATTCCTTAATCAAACTATCGACATGTGGAACCTTGTTGTGAATCACCTTACAAACTTTTGTTCCATATTGTGGGTACAGTTTGCAGAATAATTTTTCCAGTTGCTCAGCATGCTCCTGACGTTGAGCAAAAATGATAGACTTCCCCACCAACGAGCCAGTTTCATCCTTAATACCGTTATTCATCAGGTTTTCAAGGATAATTCGATCGGTTTTTTCACTAAAAATCTTACGACCAATATCTTTGCCTGCAACTGTCGTTTGCTGGGCCTCTTCAACACCAAGCTCTTCTTCTAACTGGCGTTTTTGTTTGTCGCTTAAATCGTTATAGTGAATCCCATCGCGCAAAAATCCGGTGGTAAGGTCTTTTACGCGAAAAGGCACTAGATATGGCGGTTCATTGTTAATCGCCGCATCTAATCCAAATTCAAAGGTGGGATCCGTTGTTTCACAATCAAACATGTCAAAAGTATTACGACTGATAAATTTGACTGGCGTTGCCGTTAACCCCATCTGATGCGCATCGAAGTAATCAAATAAATCGCGATATTTATTGTAGATACTGCGGTGAGATTCATCGGCAATAATCAAATCAAAGAAACCAACATCTAACTGAGCAAATCGGTTCATCATACCTGGGTAAGTAGCGATATAAATTCTCGCAGTTGGGTCAATTTTATTGGTTTTCCCAACAACGCAGCGAGGCTCAGACGGCAAGTTAAGCTTAAATGCATCATCTGCCTGAACTCGCAATTCTTTACGGTCACACAAAAACAAAACTCGTTTTGCCCAGCCGGTACGGAGCAGTAATTCAGCTAAAGCAATCGCAACACGGGTTTTACCTGTACCGGTGGCCTGAATAATGAGTGCTTTACGACGCTGTTTCTGAAAATGCTCAGCCACTGTTTTGATAGCTTCAATCTGATAAGGACGATCAGCAATGTTCAAATCCGGGTTAAATTTTTCTAATTCAGCCGTCCGGTAATGTCTCTGATAGATCAGATAATCCAAACTGTCTTGACTATAAAAACCGTAGACAGGTCGGTAGGCATTATATTGATGATCATCCCAGATAAAGGTTTCATAGCCATTTGAATAGAAGATAACCGGACGTTGATATCCCATTCTTTCAAAAGCATCCGCATATAAGCGAGCCTGTTCACGACCAGCCTGCAAGCTGACATTACTTGATTTTTTCGCTTCAATTACCGCAAGTGGATGTCCATTACTTCCCCACAATACATAATCGACATAACCTTTCCCCGATGAATTATCAGGGAAATCCACTTCTACTTCTTGACCAACTTGATCCTTATTATGGATGTCCCAACCAGCCTGTAGAATCATGGCATCAATCAACATTTCACGGGTTTTCTCTTCATTCCACTGAAGGCTATCCGCGACTTGCTGACTTTGTTGTTGTCGCTGTTGTCGTTCTGCAGTATTAGGCTCAGGTAATTGATCACTATGTTGAGTGCGTTCCTGCTCCAACTGCTCCATAACTTTGTTGAGTTCATCTTGCTGTTTTTTGAGTTCTTTCTCATAACTGGAGACTGATTTCTTCAGTTGAGTTAGTATGGATGTTGGATCTGGAATATCAGTAAAAGCAGGGATCTGGTCTTTCTTTTTACCGTAATATTTGATGCCAATGTACATAGCAAGTTGATGAGCGATACCCAGTGCCATGTGTGCATTGCGTAATTCGCCTTCAGCACCATGAGCAGTATCATTGCCCTGGACACGTAAAAAGTTAATTTGATAAATAAGCGATTTAGTCACGCAGTCCGAAAATACCGGGCTTTTGGTTAACTCGTAAAAAGTAGCCTCTGGTAGCCTTGGCAAGCGCTCTTCTTTATAAATGGATTTGGTTAATTCTTCAGCAAAGTTACGCAGACGAGTCAAAGCACTTCCAGGATCAATATGTAGTACTGCCTCAGCCAACCCGCCAAGATTAGCCAGCACTTCATTTTCTGGTCGCAAAAATTCAAAGTTTACAGATTTCATAAAATTTATTATGTCCATACTCGTCTCCCCTATTGCACATATGACTTATAGCGAAGACCGTGCCAAGTTTATTCCCTCGTTAGGAAATACCGTATTTATCCATCCAATTATTCAGATTTTGATAGCTTTTCAAGCCAAGAAGTTTTGCCGCATTCGTTTTGTTTCCATTACAATGTTCAAGCGCCTGACGAATATATTGAGATGCAACCTTACCAATAATACCATTAATATCAACACCTTGAGATATATCCTTATGTATTACACCTGCGTCTTTTTCTGGCATTTGGAACAATGCTTGTCGAATATCATCAGAAGTAATGGTTTTATCTTCACACCAAAGCAATGCTCGCAACAAAGTCGATTGCAATTCCCGAACGTTCCCCTTCCATGAATGTTTCAGGATAAGATTTTTTGCATCAGGAGAAATTATTTTACGCTCTAAACTTGATTCTTGCGAACTTAACGTTTCAAGTAGAGAGTCAGCTATAAGCAATAAATCGCCTTCGCGCTCTCTGAGCGGTGGTAAATGCAATACTCCAACTGCAATTCGATAAAACAAATCTTCTCGGAAAGTTCCATTCGAGACGGCTTCCATTAAGTTCCGGTGAGTTGCAGTAATCAATCGAACATTGACTTCCTGCTCTTTCGTGCCACCGACAGGAGTAAACGAGCCTTCCTGTAGAACTCGTAACAGACGAACTTGAACGTTAGCTTCCAACTCTCCAAATTCGTCTAAAAATAAAGAGCCACCATTCGCCTGTTCAAACACACCAGGTTTATCCGCCGTTGCACCGGTGAACGCTCCCTTTTTATGACCAAAAAGAACAGAGTCCACCAATTCAGAAGGAATAGCACCACAGTTCAAAGCAATGAAAGGTTGTTTCGCTCGATTGCTCGCGTTATGGATAGCTCTAGCAAATAATTCTTTACCGGTTCCTGTTTCACCATAGATAAGCACTGGCACGTCATGCTCAGCAATAACTTGTGCCTGAGCTTTAAGTTTCAACATTCGAGGATTACGAGTAATGATATTGTCGAATGCAGCATCTATTGGCGTACTCGCTTGTGCTAATTGTCCAATTTTATCGCTGGCTAGCGTTTTCGCAGCGGGAATGTATTCTGCCGACAATTCAAAAGGAATCTCTATCTTTTGAACGCCTTGTTGAATGGAGGACTGATAAAAGTCACAGGCATAACGAGTCTTGCCCAGTAGTATCCAAACAGCCTGCATCGCAGGAGTGCCAGGACTGAGTAGGATGGACAAATGATCGTTATTAACATCAAACGAAGAAAGGTGTTTACTTGCTTGAAGATAAATTTCGCTGAAATTTATTGGTGATGATAGGTTGGCAAATTTGGCATTAACAGGAACATCTGTTTGGCTCTTTAGCCAATCAAGATATGGCAATACACGCTCATCAGGGTAATTATAAATAAACTCAGCAGCGTCAAACGCTTCAGTTTCCAATGTAGAAGCAATTGGACCAATCGGTTCATTTTTTTGGGGGTCATGACCTGTTGATTTCAAATCCGTATCGCCAATCCAGCTAACTAGTACACGTCGACTTTTCATGTTTACCTTTCTATTTCAACATATTGATTCACCGAACATAAATTCCGTGCACTACACAATACCATGTATATGAAACAATGAACGATATTACCCTTAAAAATTTAATACAAACTGTATCTAAAAAAGCGGGCTTAGACTGCGACAACATCACCTATTACAAACTCACTAAAATTACACGATTTTAAGAATTACATGAATCATGTAATTTTCCAAATCGTGTAAAAATAAACTAAGTTAATCAGCACCTTGCCATTTAAGCCATAATCAATAGAATCTGGCCGAACCTAACTACCATTCGGTGTACTTTATGAAGAATGAATTTGACGAGCTTTTACCAAACTTGGAAGAGTTCAGTATGGCAAACGTGCCTTTTAAAGTCGTAGATCCCTCTAGTTTACCTACAAACACTCTTACTGCATTTGATAAGTTTATGGCTGGCGCTAGTGTCCCGCACCGAGTATTTGTATACAGTCAGGACTATGCAAGATTCTGTATGCTAGTTCGCCGCGGTGATATAAAAATTAGCTAATTTGTATCGTGGGAGGGCAATATTTCCTTCCCTCTTCTTAATCCCCTAACTCTGAGAAGTTCGCGAGATCGGTAGTTAATCCCAGAAATTCTCTAAACATGATCAACGCTAAATATTGAAATCGCAGTAACATCATGTTTTAAAACATTATTTTGATCAAAACCACAAAGTGACGTAAAACTATTCGCATTAATTTAATCAAGAGTTAAGTATCAACATTCAACTCAAAGAGCTTTAGCTGAGCTTAATGCAAGTGAGTGGGATATTGATGAAGATGATGTTACTGCAACGACCAAAGCCATTCGAAGATGAAAGTCTTGAGAGCTATTTAATCCGAATCGCAAACAGAAATGGTTACCAAGATGTTGATCGTTTTTTATCTGCACTTAAACACTATTTGTGCGATGGGGATTCTGAGAAATTTTCCTCATTCCCCACTGATATCCGTCGAATAAACCCATATTCATCAAAACATAGCTCAGCTGCTAGAAGTCATGCTCTCCATCAGATAAGTCAATTAACATTTACTGAGCCCGTTGATTTACTGAAGTTAACCATTAATCGTTCACCACTTAAATATTCCCCATCAGTAACAGCACTTATCCGTGGTTGCGAGGTTTTCCCTCGATCTTTACTAAGGACCAATATCATCCCGGTATGCCCCGTTTGCCTTCAGGAAAATGGATACGCCAGCTATTTATGGCATTTTGAAGGTTATGACTACTGCCATATTCACGACCTCGCTCTAACCTATAACTGTCAATGTGGCGAACCTTACGACTACCGAGTAAGCGGTTTACAACTAGTTTGCTGCTCATGTGGAGCGACACTAAATCATTTATTAGAAAAGCCAGCTGATAGGTCATCCGACATTTCTCACTGGCTAGCAGGTGAAACCATAAAATGGTTACCAGCAGCTCCCGTAAGTTATCGTTGGGGGCTAGTTCATTGGTGGATGCACAATAAAAAATCAAAAGAACTGGAAACAGAGAGCTTCACTATTTTTTGGGAAAATTGGCCCGATTCCTTTCATAACCTAATTCACGAAACTCTTAGTTACAATCAGACCTACTCACTGGTAGCACCCAACCAATGGAGACTTAAAGACTTACTAGGGGAAATACTTTTTAGCTCAATAAACTTGCCAGGTCGAAATCTACAATACAACTTGATACTGAGAGAGCTTTTCCATTATCTAGAAAATCATTTGTGGGAAAACAATGGATTGATTGCAAACCTAAGACTAAGCGCCTTTGAGGTTTCTCTAATTTTAGGCTGCAGTACTGAAGAAGTAGCGTCTATGTCAGAACAAGGATTGTTGATTCCCATACAAAACAGGAAACGTTATGAACCGATGAGTCTAACAAACTGCATTTTTCATTTTGGTGACGTCTTCTGCCTTTGGTTAGCTGAATTTCAGACAGATGAATTCAACCGTTCATTTTATACCTCACGATGGTGATAAAATGACTTTAGATGAGCTATTGGCAACTACTAAATATGAAGAATTAATATCTTCAACTAAACGGTCATTTCGTCCATTATCCCCACTGATTGATATCACTGACAATCCGATGACGGCATTGACTATCTTAGTCAATCTGACAGAGAAAGGGATATCCAACAAAAATCTTCTTGATAAAGAGCGTTGTAAAGAAAAACTGAGGGATCACAAATGGTGGGCTGCAGTCTTAAAACCAGCCCAATACCGTCACAGCCATAATGTTAAATTTCCTGATATTCGTTCTACAGGCACAATTCGAACAGTAGCACCTGATAACCTTCCGGCTTATTTCATCACGTCGAGCAAACTGCCTAACGTAGGATGGACTTACTCAAAGGATTCCTCTGATATCAATCGCTGTCTGTTTTTTACCTCTGAATTTTTATGGGCTGGACAACCATGCTGTTTAGCCAGAGCGTTAACGGATAGTGAACACCCACTTTGGAGTACACTCAAAAAACTTGGGTGTTATGAGAAAAATAAAAAACTGGCAGCAAAGCTGCTTTCTCAAATCCCCGGCGAACTCATTGATGTTGATTTAACCGGTAATTACCTCAGCCAAGTTTCTTTTCCGGATGGTCGGGATAGTTATCTGTCTTTCTCTCCCGTCGCATCTCAAGCTATGCAAAGTTGTGTTTATCAATCACTAGAACAGCATTATCGACAAACGGCCCTTATGGGATTTGACCGAGCAACCAATATGGGGCTACTTTCAGCCAGTTGTGGTGGCCGATTTCGCCTGATTGAAACGAAACCCTACATCAAAGATAAACGACACCACTATATTTCAGAACTACCAAACTGGCTCACCAAAGAAGCTATTCAATCAGTAGAGCAGTTTCTAAGATCAGAACAATGGCTAGTTACCCATAATGATAAGCCACGTAATATGGCGATAGTAAAATCTTCCATTCGTTCTATGGTGAATCGCTGGTTAAGCTCTCGTACAAATACAGAAGCCCTGTCTCAGGCTGAGTTAGCGGAACAACTTAATAACGACATAGCTTCCAAACGTATTATAAAAAGATACGCTTACCAACCTAAGTTGACTCGGTTATTCATACAACTTATAGAAAATACTGGAGAAGATAACGCTTACAAAGAAGATAGAAAACCGACAACGAATAGTCAGTACCTTTTGATCCCTGAACTCAGAATCTCTGGAGGTTCTGCCATAAGTTCATCGGTCAGTGTAGGACTATTTTCAATGATGTCGCTTTATGGATTTATCCATGCGTTCGAACGGAATATGCAGCTTGTACTGACGAGTTTTACCATTGATAGTTTTGCCATATGCATCCATGACTATCACTTGGAAAAGCGAGGGTTAACCAAAGAGCCGATTAAAAAGGCAAAAGTACGCAAAGATGAACAAGAAAAAATAGCACCTCCTGCTATCTATGATGACTATCAATTCGATAGTTGTATCAGTCTAATTATCAAAACATCAGAATCAAAAACTATACCCGCTGAAAAAATGGTGGCATTACTTCCAAAACGCTTTGCGAGGGGCACAATCCGATTGTCCATTGATGGCATTCAAGAAATAGGAGCGTTTCCCAAGCCATTACCCGCAATACAGGCAATAAAAAATCCACTTGGTAGTTGGCTGTCGTTTGAACCTGACTTGTCTTTAATATCAACTGATTCAATAGTCGATATAGCTACCAATCACAATAATTTATGGTTGACAGTGATGGGATACCAGTATTTAGAACCATCCACAACAAAACCTAGTTCGCTACGAGACTACCCTCATGCCCTTGTCGAAAATATCTTGGGATTTGTTAAGCCTAGAACCGTAACAAAATCGACCAATTTAGATGATCTATTTTGGCGCTATCAAATCCAACCATTTGGCGTCTGCTTACTACCAAGGAGTATCAAGTGAAGCTTCCTATCCATCTAGCCTATGAACGCTCAATTTCCCCTTCAGATGTTGCCTTTTTAGTCATTTGGCCAGATGGATACAAAGAGCCACTGCCTTGTTACAGTCGCACAATCCTTGGCCTTAACGAAGGTTCACACGTTGGCTATGATGGTTCTGGCGCCGTACGAAATAACTTAAAAATGAATACGCTGGTCGACGGCAATATTCATGAGTTGGACTATTGTTCTGTGCCATATGGAGCGAAATCAATAGAGTGTTGTTTCTCCGTTTCCTTTTCTTCTGAATTACTCAAGCCTTATAAATGTTCAGAGGCCAACGTAAAAAAGACACTTCGAGAATTTGTTAACCTATATAACCGACGCGTAGGGTTAGAAGAACTAATAATCAAGTACCTCACTAATATTGCACTAGGCACCTGGCTTTGGCACAACACTAAACGAAGTTATTGTGTCTCCATAGAAATTCGGCCATGGCCTTGGGAAGGAGAGCCAATTATCATTGATGATATACGCAAATATCTCAAAGGCGATAGATCGACCAACGACTTACTCAACTGGAACAAGCTGATTGAACAAGTAAAAGAAGCTTTCACAGATCCTATGGGCTTATGCATATTGGAGGTAAAAGCTAACTTAATCAAACCCACGATGGCGCAGCTTTATCCTAGCCAAATGTTTAAAGAAGCAGCCAAAAAAGAGAACAACCGTCTCTATCAATCGACCATCATTGATGGTATCAAATCACCCATTATGGGCTGTTACAAAACTGGGGCGGCTATCGCTACTATAGATACTTGGTATCCGGACGCCGAGGAACCAATTCGGGTTGGTCACTACGGTGTAGATCGAGAAAACAGTACTGCATATCGACATCCCGATACAAGAAAGGACTTCTTTAGTATTTTAAAGCGAATCGACGAATTGGTTGATCTACTGAAAGATGCCAAAGAGTTAAGTCAAGACGAACTCAAAGATATGCATTTCCTTATGGCTAATCTAATCAAAGGTGGGTTATTTCAGGAAAAAGGGGAATGACGACATGATACTTTACTATCGAACAGTCACCTTTTTGCCAAAAATAAAAAATAACGAAGCATTAGTGGGACACTGTCTGAAGGTTCTTCATGGTGTATGTACTAAGTACACAATCAACACTATCGGAGTGTCTTTTCCTGAGTGGGGAGAAGAGACCATCGGTGACAAAATTAGTTTTATCTCACCCAACCAGCTCGAACTGGACTTTTTACTTCAACAGACCTATTTTTCTGAAATGACAGCGCTTGGATACCTAAACATATCGCAGTCAAAATCGGTTCCTGAACAATGCAATTTGGCTGTTTTCCGGCGCAATCAAAAAATCGACCAAGCGACACCGAATGGACAAAGAATCAGAGCCGAACGTCTGGCTAAACGAGCTATAAATAGAGGTGATTCACCTATTCGATTTGCCCCAAAAGACCTCGTGTTAGGACATTATCACTCGATACCGATAACAAGTACCCGTAGTGGCAAATCATTCAGGCTAAATTTGCAATATCAACCACTTGATACAGTTCCAGATGGACAATGGACGTTTTCAAGCTATGGGTTAGCAAATCAAGAGCTTGAAAGTGGTCCTGTTCCCGTAATTTGACCAATTTAATATTCATACTCGATAGACATATGATTTTTAAACAAAAAATTTAGCCATTAAAATAAAAAATATTATTTTTCTTTACCGATTAACAGATTAATAAATATACACTATCTTTAAATTGACCATTATTCACCGCCGCATAGGCAGCTGATAATGAAGGACAAAATCCAGGATGGCCTGATGCACAGTTCACCGCCGCATAGGCAGATTTAACTCACAAATAGCCTTTAAAAGGCTATTTGATTTATGCATTAACGAGGATTATAATCCTCATTAATGCTGAAAAAGTATTTGATAAAAAACGTACCACGTTCATTCGAGTTCACGATCAGACACTGCTGAATAAGTAGATATTAGGAAGATTGTGATTAGTGTTAAAAATGGTGGGGGTCAGAACCTAAAACAGATCTCACTATTTAGCCGAACCGCTACCAATTTTTTAAGGCAACAAGTCTCGAACATCACACCGGAGAACTTCAGCTATTTGATAGGCCTTTTCGAGAGTGATGTTCACTTCTCCCCTTTCTATTCGCCCAACATAGCTCCGATCAATATCAGCAGAAAGCGCCAGTTTGTCTTGAGAAATACCTTTGTCTTTACGCATATTGCGAACATTGATGCCAAATTTTTTCGCTAAGTCTTTCATTTCCAATACACATTAAAAAGAAAGACTATCCGTTCTTGATGCATACATTACCACGGACTATAATCCGCAATAATTTTGTATATCCTAAAAAGTTGAAGTTGTTAACATGCCACAATCTTGTTCTGCCCATCAAGACATCATAAAAATCCTTATTGATTTGAAATCAAAGGAGTTCAACATACCTACAGTACGAGACTGTCTTTTGGCTACGACAATGCAGGAGAAGAAAAATGGTACCGTTCGTCTTTTTGTATCTAGACACCTAAATGCGATGGTAAAAGATGGTTTTTTAATCACTTCAGGCACTCGGCATAAAAAAGTTTTCCGTAAAACGAAATTATTCGAACAACTAGTGACTGTCTCAAATGAAAATTCGAACAATAGCACACACGTCTCCCCCACTATGGAAACGCCATTAAAGCAAGAGTCACATATATGCGAACTGGATAAAATTAAAGTTCGCCTGAATGCAGAGCTGGCTATATTGCTAGCAGAAATAGACGAGTACCGCTCAATTATGGTTCGGTTTCCTCAAACTCAGGAAAAAGTCCGACATCTTCACGAACAATCCGCACAGCAATCTGTCACTTTGACCGGTCAAATCACTGCCATTACAAAAACAATTGATCTACTTCAATCGGAGGCTGTTAATGCTTAGAAAATGGCAAAGTGACTGTATAGAAGCAGCTATCAATAAATACCAATCGGGCAGCAAACATTTTCTCACTCAAGCAACACCAGGATCAGGGAAAACAATTATGTCTGCTTACTTAAGTAAGCACCTAGTCAATGCAGATATGGTCGATCTCATCCTTTGCTTTTCGCCTTCAGTAAACGTAGCTAATGGCTTTACGACAACTTTCGCGGGCGTATTGCAATGTTCGTTCAATGGTAAATTGGGATCATTAGGAACATCACTAACGTATCAAGCTATCCAGTATCTAGACGACTCCTTTTGGGAAACCATATCGAAATACCGTGTATTAGTGATATTTGATGAGATACATCACTGCTCGGGTGAAACACTAGCTGAAGCTAATGCTTGGGGTGAGCAGATAATTTTAAAAGTTCAAAATGCGGCAACGTACACTTTGGCCCTTACGGGTACGCCTTGGAGATCAGATTGCTTACCCATATCCTTAAGTTCGTACAGCGATCCTGAAGGACGAATAATCTGTGACTATCAGTACACTTTAAAGCAAGCAATTACCGATAACGTTTGTAGAAAACCGAAACTGGTGTTGGTAGATAATGAACAACTGAAATATACCAGTATCGATGAAAGTAAATCCTACTCATCGATTCAAGCGATGTTCAAAGAACAGAAAATTAATTATTCCAGTATCTTACAAGATAAAGATGCGTTGACTTATATTCTTGGACTTTCAGTAGATAAGTTACATTCGATTAGATCGTCAAATCACAATGCTGCCGGACTTATCGTAGCTGCGTCGGTTGCCCATGCGCGGCAAATACAAGTCATCCTGAACGAACAATTGAAGCAACCTAGCGTATTGGTGTCTTACCAAGATCCTGATGCCCAAAACATCATCGAAAGCTTCAAAAGAGAAAACTCACCATGGATCATTAGTATCGGAATGATCAGTGAAGGAACTGATATACCAAGGCTTCAGGTCTGCTGTCATCTAAGTAATGTCCGTACCGAATTGTACTTCCGTCAGGTGTTAGGGCGAATTCTAAGAATCACCGATGGTAACAATCAAGAAGCTTGGTTATACACGTTCGCAGAAGCGAGCCTAGTTAAATTTTCTGAGGAAATTGAACAAGATATTCCAGAGTCTTGTCTTTATGTTAAGTCACCAGAGCTTAACGAACAGCAATCGCCATCATCGATAAGTACAGGCGAAATGCCATCTTTGGTTACACCAAAAATTCGGGGAAGTTTAGTCTGGTCAGATGGTTCTGGTGAACAGGCCGCAGAAGAAACCTATACGTCGTTTAACTCGTTCACTTTGGGCCATTTTAGGGAACGGGTTATAGAGGCGTTTTCCTCTTTATAAATCTGTAACATACCCTCCAACCCACAGGATATATTTATTTTACCTTATTCAAACATATTACTACCCTTGCGTCTTTGGTTTTTGGGTTTAACGTTATGATAATAATCCTCCCACCCAATATCCTTTGGTGGCGGCCGCAACATATCTTCCGTCACTTTAACACCCTCATCAAAAGGATTTTTCCAGGTAATAGGTTTATCACTCGAGGTCAACTTCGATGCAAAAACAAAATCTTCTTCGGTGATCGTCGCATGCTGATTATCAATTGCTTCAATAGATGCTTGATAAATGAGGTTTCTCAATGAGCGCATGTTTCCTTGAGAGAATGCATACAATTTTTTCTGCAAACTTTCGTTAGCTAAGCCAGCCTGCTTTTCAAAAGGTAAAGCTTTATCGAGGTACTCCAAAAAAGTTTTGAATACGCCTTCACCTCCCTGGTAACTGAAGGGTCTCAGTTCGAACTGAATGGAAAATCGTCCATGAAGTTGCGAGTTAGCTTGTAGTACAACCTTTGAATATGGCATGCCGAAAAGAACGATTGGACATTTCGTTTTGTTGAGTATCATTTTTAGCCAGTTACCTACTTGCGTGAGAACCCGATTTGACCTTTCTTCTACTAAATGCTGGAACTCATCGATAATAATCAACTTCACACCAACCACCGGGATTAAATCAATCAGTTTTTTCGTCAATCTGGCTAAATCTGTTTCATAAAGCGCTAGCGGATCCCCCATTTCAACCAGCAACTCCCTCGCAGCATCTACCGGTTTCGCATTGTCCGGCAGCTCTATATGCAAGACTGGAATTATATCGCCCCCAACTTCAGAATCTCGCCTGTTTTGATTTAAATATTTTTTGATAATGGTCGTTTTACCGACGCCCGAAGCACCATAGACCATCATGCAAGTAGGCTCAGAATCGAAGTCTGATAAATCTCTACATCTATCCATGTAGCATAAGATTTTCGTAACACTCGGCGTGGATACAAATGCTCTTTTAGCTTTTGAGATGCGTGCTTCTCGAGTTTCATTCATCTGATGATTTCTTAAACATAATCAATATCCCAATCTTCATTATCAACAATTACAATTTCGTCTTCATGTTTCTGGGATGGGACAGGCTTGGCATCGCTGATGGATTTTGCTCTTGCGCTATTCTCTTGATGTCTAGCACCACGCCTCCGGGCTCTGATTTTCTTAGTCTTAACAATTGAACGGTCAGCGATTTCTTCAATTTTTATCTCTGCATCAATTTCCTTGTCTTCGTCATATTCTGCTGAATTTAACTCTGCTTGATACTTCATATTGTATTTATGTTGCCAGAGAGAGACTCTACTTGCATATTCGTAGTCTATTGCGTGAACCGTGAAGTACTCGTTCAGGTCTTCATCTAACACCCAAATGACCGCCATACACTCCGGATTATATTTGAACTGAACTTTATGATTTCCTTTCTTACCCCTATACTCCGCTAAACGTTCACTACTGTATGTCAGTTCTTTATAAACAGTTACACCAGCTTTGGTTAGTTGTTTTTGATCAACAATAGCGAATTTAAAGTCCAACTCATCTTTAGATCCATTAAACTCTTCAGGCTCCCATTCTTGACATCCCCTTTTCCATGCTACATTCGGACAATTAGTACCTCGCTGGTTAGATTTTGTATGATAAATATCGACTAACCAAATTAAGTAAATTTCTTTAATTTCATCCAATGTAAGAGTAGCTTCGCCCACTGAATCGTAACCTTCTCTCTGAAGGTATTGGCTGAAAGCTTTCCCTGGTAAATCATCTAGCAGAGAAGTATTGATAGTACCGTAGTTGCGTTCAACATGCGGTTTATCGTCGGGCGTTTCGACTCTGCTTTGATGTACATTGATCAACAGTGATTCACATGCTTTATCAAAAGCTTTAGACAAAAACTCTTTACCATTATCAGTTACGAGTAAGTCAGGGATACCGTAACATAGCCATTCATTTTCTACTGAGTCGAACGAGCTCAAAAGGTCATCTTTCCGCAGTATTGCATTTTTAAGAGCAAGTGACACTGATACGTAGCTCGGTGGCTCAAACCCAAGGTAAAAGCCTATAACTGCTCTGCTGTAACAATCGACTAATTGAGTAAGCCAAGGTCGTCCTAATGGCACGCGATGCTCCTCATGTACAGCAAAGACATCCACCACTGTATGATCTATTTCTACCCTCTCAAGCACGTAGGAAGTCAATATCTTTTTCCCCATCCGACGGAACTCTCTTTTAGCGACTCGCTCGCCCTTCTTCGCGGCTAGTAATTCGAAAGGGGTCTTCTTTTTAACCCGTTTCCGAAGAGATTCATAAGTTGGGTATTTGTACTTCGTTCCATTGTTCAGATTATGCTGGCGTAATTTCCTTCGCACGCGCTTGTAGGCACTTCTTATACGCACTTTTCGCCCAGAGATAACTCTTTCTACAGCTTGTTCCATCAAGGCATCAACGAATGTTGGTACTTTCGCTTTACTGTTACCCTTATTTTTATTCTTGGGAGCTAAGCTAACTGGGTTACAACCAGACGCTCTGAAAACTAACCACCACCGGTATATTGATATCGCACTTGGAATCTTCCTGTCGTGTAACCGTTGTAGTGCGACGCGTTGCGGTTCGATAGTCTTTGGAATGATTTGTTCGCACTTACTGGCTAAATAACGAAGGATACTTAGACGAAAAGTAATCTGAATGGCTATATTGTCAGGAAATGCGGATATATCTTGATATGTTGCTTCATCGACATCGTTGGTATCATCAACAACCCTATCATTCGGCTCAAGTTTTTCTTGCTGAAATGCTGACTTCCGATGAAAACTTGAAAATGATTTCTTAGTCATACCAACCCAATTCAAATTCAGACTCGAGTGATAGTGGCGTATCTAAGCTTGTTTGGAGTAAGTTTCGAGAGAGCAAATCACACAGGAATGGTAATACTTTTCTTCCATTTAGGCCAAGGTGGTGTCCTAAACTCTGTGCGGTTTGGGTACCATTCAACTTGAATGTGGTAAGGAGAGTTTGATGAAAGTGATTCAAGTTATCTCTTGAAGCATATCGATGCAAAAGCTTAAGGTTGCTAAATATGACCTCATCCAGTATTTCTTCCTCTGTAACCAGCTCTAGCTCCAAACCTAGCTCAAACGCGCCTTGGACTTTTGCTTCCCATTCACATTGAAATTCCTCTTTTGAGCTTTCCATATCGGACTTTACTTCGTACAACTTAAATTCACCGGTATCAAATTGAACTAGAAAGTCTGGAACATAAGTATGGGTCTTACCATTTAGACCGTATGAAAATCTTATCGGCTGAGAACAAAAGCGAACGATGCTGGGCTCAAAATCAAAATGATAACAAGCAGCACATTCTAAAAAAGATTCTACTGTAACTCTTTTTCCCATCTTAGCACTGACGTAACGGTGTATGTTTTTCCCACGCGACTTAGTTAAGTTTCGAGCAGGAGTAACAAATGCACTTTCAAGTGCAATCAGGGTGACAGTAGAAGAAGAAGGTAGAGCAGACATAATATTGCCTCTTCTCGATTTTGTCGTAAACTTACATAAGTCTAGACTATGAAGAGGCAATATCAAATTATGGTTGCACCAAATATCAATATATGGTTGTAAATATCAATTTATGGTTGTTTCAACATTTATACTTGTTACATTCAGTCGATTTACTCTTTACCGAACACGTTGTTCTCTTGTTCTTGAACGCGGATGAATGTAGTACGCTTGGTTAGCTCTTTAAGCTTTGCTGCACCCACGTATGTACAAGTTGAGCGAACGCCACCAAGGATGTCTTGAATAGTGCCGTGAACGCTGCCACGGTATGGCAATAACACGGTTTTGCCTTCGGCTGCGCGGTAGCCAGCAACACCACCTGAGTGCTTCTCCATCGCGCTCTTCGACGACATGCCATAGAACTTCATGAACTTCTCGCCGTCTTTCTCGATCACTTCGCCGCCTGACTCTTCGTGACCCGCTAACATGCCGCCTAGCATAACAAAGTCCGCACCGCCGCCGAATGCTTTTGATACATCACCTGCGCATGAGCAACCGCCGTCACCGATGATCATGCCACCAAGGCCGTGCGCTGCATCGCCACACTCGATGATTGCAGAAAGCTGCGGGTAACCAACACCCGTTTTTACACGAGTTGTACAAACTGAGCCAGGGCCAATGCCTACTTTCACGATGTCTGCACCAGCGAGGATCAACTCTTCACACATATCACCAGTAACCACGTTACCCGCAGAAATCACCTTGTCTGGGAACTCTGCTCGCACGCGTTCAACATACTCGACTAAATGCTCTGAGTAACCATTTGCAATGTCGATACAGATGAAAATAAATTCATCTGAAAGCGCCATAATATCTTTGGTTTTTTGGAAGTCTGCGTCAGATGTTCCCGTAGACACCATTACGTTATTCAGGGTTGCTTTATCAGCTGATTTAGCAAACTCAGCCCAATCTTCTACCGTGTAATGTTTGTGAACAGCAGTCATTACACCATGCTCAGCTAGCGCTTTAGCCATTGCAAAGCTACCAACCGAATCCATGTTTGCTGCGATTACAGGCACACCAGACCATTGACGACCACTATGCTTGAATGTAAAATCGCGGGTTAAATTTACTTGAGAACGGCTCTTAAGGGTAGAACGTTTCGGGCGAAACAGTACATCTTTAAAACCTAACTTAAGTTCTTGTTCGATACGCATTGTGTAATTCCTTGATTCATATGTATATGTGTCATCTCAGAGTGCGTAGTGATTTCGTTGGCAGACGAGTTCACTGTTCTTCGGACACAAAAAAACCGGAGCGTTGGCAGACGCTCCGGTTTTCAGCATTATAGGCTGTGATTTATTTCCTACAAGTCTGATATTTGAATTTTTTTTGTGATACCATCTTGATAATCGCATATCAAAAACACTCCTCAAGTCGTTATTTTTTCTCATTATTTATAATTATCAACAACTTAAGAAAACGTTTAAGTTAACCTATTGCGCAAACCTTTGCGTCATACCTTTAAAATGAAAACGCATCACCTCTCAAATCTGCCTAAAACTCAATCACCTAATACTAAGATGCGCTGCTAATTCGGAAAAAGTACTCCAAAAAAATCGATCATTTTTTCATAGTGATGGGCGAGATCTAGCTACGTCCTATCGATTTGTTGAGTAATAGCGGTACGAAGTGTGCCTATAACATCACTTGCCAAAAGACCAATTTGACCATGCTGACTCACGTTTATATCCGCAGCATGACTGTGGAGTACCACACCTAAACGTGCCGCAATGGAAATGGGTAACCCTTTAGCTAGCAACGCACCAATAACACCAGATAGCACATCTCCCATTCCGCCCGTCGCCATTCCGGCGTTACCCGCTAGGCAGACGTACATTCTCGTTCCATCGTAAATAAGTGTTCCCGCGCCTTTTAAAACCACCACACCGCCATAACGCTCTTGCAGTTGTCTTGCAGCAGAATATCGGTCACTTTCTATTTGTTGAGTGGTCACATTTAATAGTCGAGCTGCCTCTCCAGGATGCGGCGTGATCACTCGCTGGTTGTCGCACACCAAAGTGCCATCACATCGTTGGCTTAGCATCGCTAGAATATTGAGCCCATCAGCATCAACAACTTTAGGTTTCTGTTCTTGAGCCAGATATTGATAGGCTTGATAAGCCCACTCATCATCACCAAAACCTGGACCAAACACCAATACTTCAGCCCAGCGAATGCGTTTGGTTAAGTCGTTCTCAGTATCCCTGAGTAAGTCAGCGGTGATGCTTTGGCTCATTACTTCTGGGCAGCCAATCTGTAGTGGAATAAGGCTACTCGGGTGAGTAATTGCGGCAGTTAAACCCGCTCCGGCTCTAACCGCAGCGGAGGAACATAAACGAATCGCTCCTGACATACCTTGGTTACCACCGACGCAAAGTAGTTTGCCATTGTCACCTTTGTGTGCTGTCGGGTTTGGCTTGGGCATTAACCTTGAAACAACCTGATGATCAATACCTAGTGCACTTTCTACTTCGATAGAATCAAACTCAACATTTACACCCAATCCACAAAAGTGGAGTTCACCAACTCGATCTCTCGCTTGTCCGGTGCATAAGCCTTGCTTAACACCAATGAAGGTTACAGTATGCTCAGCATGAATGGCATCGCCTAAAATAGCACCTGTATTTGCACACAACCCGGAAGGAATATCGACTGCAATCACTGGGGTGTGAATTTGATTGATTTGCTCAATGTAGCGACGGTACTCCGAACGAACCTCACCACTTAAACCAGTGCCTAACATGGCATCAATGATCACATCGGCTTCTAGCAATGCGGTATTCCACTCATCCCAATCATTGTTAACACCATCGATGGACTGCCAATCTTGATATGCGCGTAAAGCATCACCTTTGAGCGCAGTCACATCACCAAGTTGGAAAACCTGTACATTGAGTTGCGCTTGTTTAGCAAGCGAGGCAAATACGTATCCGTCACCACCATTATTCCCTTTGCCACAAATGACCAAGATATTTTTTGATTTGGGATACAAGTGTAAAAAACGCTCATACACAGCCATACCTGCGCGTTGCATTAGGCTATACATAGAAACACCAGCCATTTGCGCTGCCAGCGTTTCACCGTTTTTTACTTGTTCTGCGGTGTAGAGTTTTAGGGCGATATTAAAGTCCATCTTCACGTTCTGCGCATTAGGAAACACAATTATAAGTATACAAAAAAGCCAAGGCGAACCTTGGCTTTTGAGAAAGTTTTTTATCGCTACTGACTCTGAGACATCAATGCTTCAGCCGTCGCGTCTTGTATAGATAAAAACAACGAATTGATTTTCCCAGTCGGTGTACGCATGGGGTTCAACGTAACGTTCTGGTACATAAACTCCGCTTGCTGTGTGACAGGGCGTACGTTACGGCAGCGAAACAAGTAAGGACGCTGGCGCCACGTAATAAAGCTGCGGCAACCTAAATCATACACGGGCTTTGTTTTTAACTTAAACCATTCCTGCGGGATTTCAGGGAAGATATCAAAGATAGAACGACCAATTGCGTCATGAGATTGCAAACCGCTATGATGAGTCATAAACCCATTCCACACTTGCACATTATAATCTCGGTCAATGACGACGAGCCCCATGTCGACGTTTTGTACCATGTCGACCATCCAATGGAATTGTTCAAACTCTGCTGGCATATTCAACATTAGAACTCCTCCATTAGATATGACAGTTTGTTATCGAGCAGCGGCAAAGATTCATCGACGAACATAAACAATAAATCACAACGGATTGACGTTCCCTCAATGTTGTAGCTCACCTCGAATGTCATGGTGCGGCTGAATGCGCCCGTCGTAGACTCAATGATCGAATCAATTGATATATGCTGACCAAGAAGCACTGGAGGGCTTTGGAAGAATCGCACTTCAGATTGTTCGCCCAAGCCATTTAAGAATGACCCCACCAAGATATTGGAAATATCCATGAGCAGCTCAAGCTCTTCCAGTTCGTCGCTGTCAGCCGGCACTTTCATCAATTTCTTGAGATCCGATACGCTCGAATCGCTCAAAATCACCAGCGCTTCACCCGCAATACCTTCGCCACAAAAGCCCTGACAAACGCCCGATACGTTGTCATGCGACGCTAAGTCACGGAGAGCCATGTGTAGTTCACTCACTTCGAAGATATTAACGTTCGGAAGCGGTAACTGCACAAACACATCAAAGTGACGCGCCAAGGCATCTGCGGCTCGACCAATAGAGACGTTCGCCACTTCCATGTAAATATCGCGACGACGTATAATCGGTAACTCAATAGAAACAGGCGTGATAATTTGAGGACGAGGCTCTGGCTCAACCAACTCTTTAAGCGCATTCTTGAGTTCATCTTTGGCGATCGGTTTTTGAATAAACGCTTTTGCACCCAGTGCGAACACACGTTCTTTCGCTTTAGGTTGGATATCCCCCGACACCACAACCACGGGAGTTTTATTCCCTAACCGCTGCATGTTTTCTAGTGTTTCAAAGCCATCCATTTCTGGCATGGTCAAATCAAGAAACATCAATTTAAACTCATTCTTTTCGAGTTCTTCTAGCGCATTTTTTCCGTGGATAGCAAACGTAATATCGGCATTCAATGTGGCTGGTAGTGATCTCGCCATCTGTTTGCGTGCTAACGCTGAATCATCACAGATGAGTACGGGAAAAGACATTCAATCACCTTTTTATATTCCACAATCTGCGCCGGAGTCTAACAGATTGTTACAGCATGTAATACGAGAAAACTGACGAGTTTTTATTTCTTTTTTATTCAATAAGCATACGCAATATGAATCGATGAGTGAACAAAATGGCGAAAAAGCAAACATCCCATTCGCTGTTTAGTGACATGAAACAAACATGGATAAAACGCCTCCACCCAAAGTAAGCAAAAAGTTGCAGCTAACATCCAAAGCCCATTTTTGCTCGAATTTCATTCTTTCCATTTCCATAATGGGTAAACAGTAACGCGCTAAAACTAAAAAGGCACCCTGCTAGAGGATGCCTTTAATAATAATTTCATCGATAAGATATCAATTCTATGGCACACCGTGACCTTTAGAAGCCACCCATACGCGATACCATTGCTCTCGAGTCAATTCGATATTCAGCGCATTTACTGCCGTTTGCACACGCTCAATCTTACCAGAGCCAATGATTGGAATAGGGTTAGATGGCAAACGACGTACCCAGGCATAAATTACTTGGTCAATACTCGCTGCGCCCACTTCTTCACGAATTGCTTCTAATTCGTTACGGACACGAACAGCTTGCTCACTGTCACCACTAAAAATTGAACCACCACCGAGGCAAGACCAAGCCATTGGTCGCGTGCGCAACATTTGCATTTGATCAAGCGTTCCATCGTGAGCAACCTCAAAGTTAAGTGGGTTGATTTCCACTTGGTTAGTAACCAACGGCTTACCCAAACGAGATTGCAGCAGTTCAAACTGGCGTGGAGTGAAGTTAGACACGCCAAAGTGCTTCACTTTGCCGACTTTGTGAAGCTCAGAAAATGCTTCTGCAACCTCGTCTGCATCCATTAACACGTCAGGACGATGAATTAAAAGTACGTCGATTTCATCCACATTCAAACGTTCTAGCGAGTTATTCACCGATTGGTAGATATGTGCTGAGCTCGTGTCGTAGTGATTGATCTTACGCTCTGGCGTTTTATCGCCACACAAATTGATGTCGCATTTCGTCACGATCTGAATTTGCTCTCGCACACTCTTATCGAGAGCAAGTGCTTCACCAAACAATTTCTCACACTCGTAATTACCGTATATGTCTGCGTGATCGACCGTGGTAATGCCTAACTCAATATGTTGCTTGAGGAATGACAAACGCTCTTGAGCAGTCATGCCCCAATCAACTGCACGCCAATATCCTTGGACCAGCTCTGAGAACTCAGGGCCTTTTGGTGCAGTCACAACTTTTGCAACCATGGTTTTTCTCCTTCAATTGATCTGCATTCATCGTAGTCTTGTTTTCACATCGGCTCAACGGGTAAACTTTGGCAATTCGAACTGGAGTACGAAATATGTCTTTTGCCCAACGCCTAGCCACCTTGATCGGAGAAGAAAGCATCAGCGGATTTGCACGACGCGTTGATGTGTCTGAAGCTTTAATACGCAAATATTTAAAAGGCAGTGAACCGAGCCTTACGAAAGCAAATCAAATTGCGATGCGAGCCAACTGCTCTCTTGAATGGTTAGCGACCGGATGTGGTTATTTATATCGCCGCGCTGAAGTCGTAGATATGGATGCGTACAAACTTGCATTTCAACACGTTATGAATCAGCCGTTGCCAGATGAGGCAGAAGAACAGCACCGTAAGCTCATCGCTGGCTATCAGTACCTGCGTGCGCACAAAAAATCGGATGGATTTTTAGACGAGTCTGCGATGGCGACCTTCCTATCTCTCCATAAAGAATCTAAAAACGAGTCACTTTAACATCGATAATTTCGCCATCGCTGTGCAATTCCACATTTAAAGACGGTGATGGCGACGAAAACTCGTCCGGTTTTACCCAAAATAAGCTTCGAATCGTTTCTTGCGGATAGCGGTTTATCAACAAGATAACTTCTTTATCGACGAGCTCAGAAGATTTCTTTTCCAGCGCTTCAACGACGTCATAGTGTTCTTGTCCGATAGTTATATTGCGTAAAACCAATCCGTCTTTTCTTAAATTGAGGATTAAGTCATTGAGACTTTGCCATTGATATTCGGTCAAAAAAGAGAACTGAGCACTGTCCTTTCCCAAAACAACTTCACCATACAGATGCTGCTGATAGTACGAAAAATCGTCCAAACAAAATGTGCTGAAATACGTTGAAGCATCTTGCTGCTGCACGTCACAGCGATACCAGCTTCCCTTTGTTTCTATACGCTCTCTTAAATTGGAGTACGGCATTGCAGACAACGTGTCCTGCCACCAACTCTGGGTTGAAAATGCTGGAAACGTTACCGAAAAACAACATAAAGAAAACAGGACTCGAGGATAAAAGCGCATGAATTACTCTGGTTGATTAACATCGAACCCAGACATTACCGACTAGTAGAAATTGTTCAAGATAAAAATAGTGGCAGGTAGTGCGGAAAGTTGTAGAGCAGAAATTAAGAAGGCGCACATTTGCGTGCGCCTCTACCTCGTTACTCAATCGTGAGTGTGCGAATCGAAGATGTCTATTGATGCATCCCGAACATAAAACGAGGACTTACCGTAGGGTTTGAATCCATCCAAATTGTGTGTAAAACCTCACATCCCTCCTTCTGAAGCAGTCATGTTGCTTTACACCTAAAGCATGGTTCATTTTGCTCAAAAAACAAGTTTTTTATCCCAAATTATGAGAGCAATAGCACAGTTTTGGTGAATGAATGATATCGCGACACTTCGAACACTCAATAGTGAAAAGCTAAATTGCATCTTTATTGATTAGGTCTAGACTCTGCGAAGCGTATACTTTCTCGCGTCCCTTCCACCAGCAACAGGAGAACTTGTTAATGACCAAACGAGAGAGAATTGTGAAATCTGTGTTAGCGCACGTACCGAAAGATGCGATTAACCAGTTTGTCTCTCGAGGGTCCACACCATTTTCTGTCCTGATTATGGCCGCAATCGTTGGCACACTAGCTGGTTTTGTCGGCACTTACTTCGAACTTGCGGTTCATTTTGTTTCTGAAACCCGTACCGAATGGCTGAGAAGCGAAATCGGTAGCGTACTTCCTCTTTGGCTTGCTGCTGTACTGATCAGTGCTCTACTTGCTTTTGTTGGTTACTTTCTTGTTCACCGCTTTGCTCCAGAGGCTGCGGGATCAGGCATCCCTGAAATTGAAGGCGCGATGGACAACATTCGCCCTGTGCGTTGGTGGCGAGTCCTGCCAGTAAAATTCTTCGGCGGCATGGGCGCACTTGGCTCCGGAATGGTGCTCGGTCGTGAAGGCCCAACGGTGCAAATGGGCGGTGCTGTCGGTCGAATGGTGACCGATATTTTCCGTGTGAAAGATGACGATACTCGTCATTCCCTACTCGCTTCAGGTGCCGCTGGTGGTTTGGCTGCCGCCTTTAATGCCCCACTCGCTGGCATTATGTTCGTTGTGGAGGAAATGCGACCTCAGTTTCGCTATTCTCTGATCTCAATTCGCGCGGTGATCATCTCTGCTATTATGGCCAATATTGTGTTTCGTGCCATCAACGGGCAAGACGCTGTCATCACAATGCCGCAATATCACTCTCCAGAGCTTCAGTCACTTTGGTTGTTTTTATTGCTTGGCGCATTGTTTGGCGTATTCGGAGTGATCTTCAATAAATTGATTACCGTGGCACAAGACAGTTTTGTCGCAATTCACAAAAACGATCGTAAACGCTATTTAATCGTGGGTTCACTACTTGGTGGCATTTTTGGTCTGCTTCTCTTATACGTGCCACAGCTAACTGGCGGTGGCATCGGCCTTATTCCTGATATTACCAATGGCAACTACTCGGTATCCGTTTTAGTTCTGCTTTTCTTTGGTCGCGTCATCACGACGTTGCTATGCTTTGGCTCTGGTGCGCCGGGCGGTATCTTTGCACCGATGCTTGCTCTGGGGACCTTGTTTGGCTATGCATTCGGAGCGAGTGCTGATGTGTTGCTTCCTACGCTTGATATCGAACCTGGCGTATTTGCTATTGCGGGCATGGGGGCCCTGTTTGCTGCAACGGTACGCGCACCGATCACGGGCATTTTGTTGGTGATTGAAATGACCAATAACTACTACTTAATTCTACCACTTATCATTACTTGTTTAGGTGCCGTGATTATTGCTCAGTTGTTTGGCGGACAACCGATTTACAGCCAGTTGCTACATCGTACAATCAAAAACGATAAGTTACGTCAGCAGGATCTTCCTGAAAACCAATCGACATAATTCTCGCTTTGTTATTATTTCGCTCCAAACTATCGAAGGGTTTGGAGCGATAAACTCTACATTTTTACATCTTTTCCAAAATATTCGATACCAAACTCACAAAAACACCATTCTCTGATATTTCCTCACCACCTTTCATGAGTAAGCACTCTCTAAACTTGCTAGTATTCGCTACTCAAATAGAGCATTTCATCCAAATCATCACGTTTCGTTTCATTCAGGCAAAAATCAAATGGAGTAGATTTGAACTGGAGAAGACTTGTGCAGTTTTATAGCGTTCCGCCGTCTCAAGCCGCGTTAGCGCTAGGTATGATAGGTTTAGGACAAGCTTGGGCACTCTATGTCCCTGAAATTGGTGAACCAATACGCCCATTTTTAGCGTCACTCGGCGCGCTTTTACTCGCCCCTGTGCTGATAAAATATGCCACGAATCCACGATTATTTATGGTCGACATTCGTCACCCATTGAGCGGTAGCTTAATGGCCCCCATGAGTATGGCGTTACTGATCCTTGCAGATTATCTTGCTTCTGTAGCGCCAATCATTGCTTATCCACTCTGGTTTATGGCACTTTTGCTGCATTTTACTATGATGGTACTGTTTTTTAGCTTTCAGCTAATGAACTTCAAAATGTCGAATATTGTACCTAGCTGGTTTCTCTATCCAGTGGGACTGATCAGCAGCTCATTAGCAGGCTCCCAATTGGGTCACAACCTATTCTCTGAAACCTTAGCGATGATGTGCATTGGCATTTATTTCTTTATGTTACCGCTGGTGCTCTATCGTTTGGTGTTTTTCGGATCTCTACCGAGACGAGCCAGGCCGACCCTCGCAATTATGGCCGCACCGGTAAACTTGTCATTGGCGGCATACTTGGTGAACTTTCCCCTGCCCGATCCGATACTGACTGGCGCATTAGCAGGGATTGCTATCACAATGACGTTATTGATCTACCTGTGTTACTTCCGCTTACTTCGACTGAAGTTTCAACCTTCTATCGCGGCGGTAACCTTTCCTTCCGTGATCAGTGCCATTGCGATGCACCGCTTAACCTCCTTTTTTGCCGAATCGCATCCACATTGGCACTGGCTACACGATTTTGGCTTTTTAGAGCTCAGTATTGCGACTGTGTTAGTGGTTTGGGTATCGGCAGGTTACGTCAAAATGTATTGGCCAGAAATCGTTAAGTCGCCCTCTAAACAAGCATAAAAAACGGCCTCATCTGAGGCCGCTGTTCATCTCTATCAATAAGACATCAACCCGCAAACTTCGCCATGAAGTTCCCAATGTTAGTCAAACTCGATGCCGCCATTACGATAACAATCGCTGCTCCAGTTAGCGTTAAGTACATTGGGTGTTGGTAGTCACCGACAATATCTTTGCGTTTTGTCGCAACCAATACAGTGCCCAAAACGATAGGAAGAATAATGCTGTTCACTAGGCCCGCTAGCATCAAAAGAAGAATTGGCATGTCCATGGTTACCGTGCCTAGCGCGGTTAGGATAATGAAACCAACACACCACGCTTTCTCGTTTCGCGCCACAACTGGGAAAAGCGTCTTAATTAATGATATAGCCATGTAAGAGTTGCCAACCACAGACGTGATGGAAGCTACAAACAGTACTAAGCCAAAGATGAAGTAGCCGAGTTGGCCCGCACCTTGACGGAAAGCATCCGCCGCAGGGTTAGCTGTATCCAGCGTTGCGCCTGTCGCGATAACGCCAAACACCGCCAAAAACAGTAGGATTCGAATAACCACCGCGATAGAAATACCAGCCCACGCTGTTGAGGTGATGGAAGGCACGTTCTCTTTGCCTTTCAAGCCGATGTCTACTAGGCGTTGTGCACCCGTGTAGTAACCGCCAACTGCGCCGCCAACGATAGTCAACGTAGGCAGAAGCAAACTACCAACATCCATAGGCATCACCGCTGCACTTAGTGTCTCTCCCATCGGAGGTAAGCTCGTCATAGCCACGTATGCGATCAGAACAATCATAAACAAGCCAAGATAGCGGGCCATTTGGTCCATTCGTTTGGAAGCGTTATGAACCACAAACAACAAACAGCCAACGACACCGGTAAACAGTGCGCCCCATGTTGTGTCCACGCCCGTTAGCACATTGATGCCTAACGCTGCGCCACTCACGTTGCCAAAGTTAAACGCCACTGCACCAAGCGCAAGGAGAATACCAACACCATAACCCATGCCGGGTGCCACTTTGTTCGCAATGTCTTGGATTCGCATGCCAGAAACGCCCACAATGCGCCACAAGTTCATCACGATACCAAATGTGATAAAAATGGAAGCCAAAACAGGAAATGCCATGTCGACTTTGTAGATATTTGTGAAGACTGCGGTTTGAGTCAAAAAGCCGGGACCAACAGAGGTTGTCGCCATCAAAAAAGCGACACTAAGCATGGCTTTCTTTTGCCAACTGCTTTCTTTAACTGGAGCTGAAATAGAGGAGGTGCTGATAGTGCTTTGTGTAGTCATGCCGAGTCCCAAATTTGTTGTCTTTCTATTATTAGAAAATAGAAATACAACTGACCGAGATCAGCTGAACTTAGAGAAATATCTCTTTTTAAAACAAACGATTACAAGTTGTAGTCGTTCATTGGGCGCATATATTAAGAGCAACGAATGTGACTGTCAATACACAATTGCATAATTACTATTTATTGCGACTCACTTGACGATGATTTGGATATAAAAGATATAAAAAAGGATGGCAACTCGCCATCCTCTCTCAATTTTATTTGTCGATTTGATTAACGCAGGCCATGCAGAAATTCAGCACGGGTCGCTGGGTTGCTCTTAAAAATACCACCTAACGCTGTAGTCGTGGTTTCACTGGTGGCATCCATCACACCGCGTGATTTCACACAGTAATGCGTCGCGTCGATAGTCACCGCTACATCGTCAGACTCAAGCAATGTTTGCAAAGCAACAAGGATTTGCTGGGTCATACGCTCTTGAACTTGAGGGCGTTGCGCAAAGAAACGAACAATACGGTTGATCTTAGACAGGCCAATGATCTTACCGCGAGGAATGTAAGCAACAGCGGCTTTTCCGTCGATTGTCACAAGATGGTGTTCGCACGTACTGGTCACAGTAATGTCTTTCACGCGAACCATTTCGCTCACGTTCATCTTGTTTTCGATAACGGTGATCTTGGGGAAGTTGGAGTAATCCAAACCAGAGAAAATCTCGTCCACGTACATTTTTGCAATGCGGTGTGGCGTTTCCTCTAAGCTATCATCCGTAAGGTCGAGCTGAAGCAGACCAAGAATCTCACGCATGTGGTATTCAATCTTTTCCTTCTTCTCTTCACGGCTAACGGCATTAGGGCGCATTGGTGTTTCTAACCCGCGTTGCTCTAGCGCTTCTTTCACTAACTTTGCTGACTCGCTAAGACCTGACATTCCACTTCCTCTTTTGTAACTACCACTCTCGGTGTGAAATACAATTGCCGTGTTTTCATCCCGTAGCGTTAAAGTCGCTCAGTCCGATGTTTATAACGCCAAGGCACATAACAAGAATACACTGAGCTATTTTCTCATGCTCCGTAGGAACTTTACCCCTTTCGGATGGGTGACAAGGATACTCGGATTTTTGAATAATTACACCCATATTTTATAGGTGGACATTCTTACTCGGTCCCCTTTTATGGTAGAGTTGCCACAAAACAAAAGAACATAGGATTATCTCAATGGGCTGCTGCGACGCACCTGGCTTGATGCCAATTGAAGAAGCGATGGATAAGATGCTATCGCGAATCAAACCTATCCAAACGACACTTTCTCTTCCTCTTGCTGACGCTCTGGGTTTTGTGCTGGCTGAAGACATTTTATCGCCAATTCACGTGCCCCCTTTCGACAATTCAGCGATGGACGGTTATGCCATTCGTATTCAAGACCTAGAAGTGTCTACAGTGTTGCCTCTGGCAGGTAAATCCTTCGCAGGTCAGCCTTTTGAGGGTGAATGGCCGGCAGGCACTTGTGTTCGAATCATGACTGGCGCGAAAATTCCGGAAGGCTGTGATGCCGTTATCATGCAAGAAAATACGGAAGTGACCGACGCTGGTATTCAGTTCAACCAAACGGATGTGAAGCCGCAAAATAACATCCGCCCTACGGGTGACGACATCAAGCAAGGCGATATTGTATTGGCAAAAGGCGCGCGCCTGACACCGCGCGATATTCCAATGATTGCCTCTCTTGGTGTCAGCCATGTCACCGTCGTGCGTAAGCCAAAGGTGGCATTTTTCTCCACAGGTGATGAACTTAAACCATTGGGTGAGCCACTCAAGGCGGGTCAAATCTACGACAGTAATCGTTACGGTATTAAGCCGCTGATTGAAAACTTTGGTTGTGAAGCGATTGATCTTGGCATTATCCCTGACTGCCCAGAAACACTAAAAGCAACATTCGAAAAAGCACAAACTCTCGCGGATGTAGTTGTAACGTCTGGCGGCGTCAGCGTTGGTGAAGCAGATTACACCAAAGACATTCTTGAAGAACTTGGCGAAATCGGTTTCTGGAAACTGGCAATCAAGCCGGGTAAACCTTTCGCATTTGGCAAGTTAAGTACTGCTTGGTTCTGTGGGCTACCAGGTAACCCTGTATCTGCGGTGCTAACAATGTACGTACTTGTTCAACCAATGTTGACTAAATTGGCAGGCTACACTGAATGGAAAGCGCCTGAGTCTATCCCTGCTACGACTAAAACCGCATTTAAGAAAGCGCCGGGACGTACAGACTACCAACGCGGTATCTATACTCTAGAAAACGGTAAATTTGTCGTTGAAACCACTGGCAACCAAAGTTCAGGAGCCTTTCGCTCAATGAGTTTGGCAAACTGCTTTGTTGTGTTGGAACGTGAACGTGGCCGTGTGGAAGTTGGCGAAACGGTTCAAATCCAACTGTTTAACTCAACGTTATACTAGGAACATACCGTGGATATTCTTTCCGATCAGGAGATGCTGCGCTATAACCGCCAGATCATTCTTCGCCAGTTCGATTTCGAAGGGCAAGAAGCGCTCAAACAAAGCTCAGTGCTTATTTTGGGTGCTGGCGGTTTAGGTTGCGCTTCTAGCCAATACCTTGCCACGGCTGGTGTTGGCAATATTACTTTTATCGATGACGATATTGTTGAGCTCTCCAATTTACAACGCCAAGTATTGCACCACGACGCCGATATTGGCCGTAAAAAGGTTGACTCCGCGGCGGATGCATTGCGGGAACTTAATCCTCATATCGAAGTAAATACCGTTGCTAAACGCCTTGACGACATTCAGCTTCAGGCTTTGATTGAACAACACACTGTGGTGGTCGATGCTTCAGATAACGTCGACACTCGCAATCAACTCAACCGACTCTGCTTTGCAACAAAAACACCGCTTATTTCTGGTGCAGCCATTCGTATGGAAGGCCAAGTGAGTGTGTTTACGTACGACGACCCAACTCAACCGTGCTATCAGTGTTTGAGCGCGCTATTCGGCAGCAGTGCATTAAGTTGCGTTGAAGCTGGCGTAATGGCGCCTGTTGTGGGTATTGTTGGCGCTGTACAAGCGATGGAAACCATCAAGGTGATTGCAAATTACGGCCAACCCAAAAAAGGGAAGATCCTCATTCTCGATGCGTTTAGCATGTCCTGGCGGGAAATGAATTTGATGAAAATGCCGACCTGCCCTGTTTGTGGCTAAGTAACGCTGTCAGCTTATCAATGAAGATTCTCAAAAAGCTCAACGTAACGTTGAGCTTTTTCTTATTCTGAGATTCATATTTCGAACCAAATAACTTACCGATATAAAATTCATTATAAACAGTAATTTAAAAACTGGCACATTCCTTTCATTGCATATCATACAAACCAATGAGAGGGCGAATCATGAAAAGGACATCACTATTACTTGGATCTCTGTTCGCAAGCGCATACGTAAGCGCAGCGCCATTCGACACTTGTCCGAGCAAAGCATATTTATTTCAATCGACCCCAGTGCAAGTTTACGGCGTTAATCTGGTTACCGGATCAACCAAGTTACTGACCGACGATGTGGGCTTAGCATCTGGTATTAACGGCGTCGGTTTCAACTTCACTGATCGATACATCTATGGTTACGATACAACCAACTTGAAAATCGTACGTTTAGGCCAGGACTTTCAAGCAGAAACTCTCAACGTACAAGGGCTTCCTAGCCATACGTTTTTTGTCGGTGACGTGTACAACCACGTATACTACTTGTATCGCAAAGGTAAAGGGCTGTTTTCCATTGATCTGTCGCCGTTAGATACGGACCCAAATGCTACCTTAACCCTGAATAAAATCACATCAAATGCAAGTGTGAGTTTAACCGATTTTGCGTTCCACCCTGGCGACGGTTCGCTCTATGGTATCGATAATGGGTCTGGCGTATTGTATAAATTCGATACAAAAACAGGCCAAGCAACCGCGATCGGCAATACAGGGGAAACGGGTACCTTTGGTGCAGGCTACTTTGATGTAAACGGAAACTACTACGTATCGCGTAACCAGGACGGCAAAATTTATCGCGTCGACTTATCAGAAAATAATGCCGCCAATATCGCTGCGGGCATTGTTCCTGCTGTAGAGTTTGTGTCTAACGGTCCAAGTTCCAGCCAAAATGACGGTGCCCGATGCGCGAACGCTCCTGTTATTGACGAAGACGAGCCAATTGACTTTGGTGACGCACCTGACACTTACGCTACCTTGCTCTCTTCTAACGGACCACGCCACGCTGTTGATGGTGTAACTTGGCTTGGCACAATTGCGCCAGATGGTGATGCCGATGGACAAGTGGCTCCGTCTGGAGATAACAAAGTTGGTACAGCAGATGAAGATGGCGTCGGCTTTGTTGCCGCACTCGACCCAGGGTTAAGTTCACTAGTGAGCGTAACTGCATCAACATCCGGCTACTTGTCAGCTTGGTTTGACTGGAACCGAGATGGTGACTTTGCTGACGAAGGTGAGCAAGTATTCACCGATGAGTTACTCTCTGCAGGCAGCAATACGCTTCCATTTGTCGTCTCTGAACTGGCAACCGCAGGTCCTAGCTGGAGCCGATTCCGCTTTAGCCAACAAACTGGTCTGAACTTTGATGGCGGATCAACATCAGGTGAAGTAGAAGATTACCCAATCACAATCACTGAAAACGGCGTATCCGTACAGCACTTCCCAAGTGCCGATTCCTACGCAACGGTCGCGTATGAAGACAACTGGCCTTACACCGCTGACTACGACATGAATGACGTAGTCATTAAGTTCCGTATGACTGAAACACGTATGGACGGCACGGTGGAAAATATCCAAATTAGCGGAGATCTGGCCGCCTATGGGGCTGGCTATAAAAATGGCTTTGCTATTCGTCTACCTGGCGTTTCGAAAGCGAGCATTGAAAACGGCTTAACAAAGCTAACGTTTAATGGCAAAGAACAACCGACCAACGGTCTAGAAGCGATATCAGAAGAAGCCATCTTCATTATCAGTGACGACCTCAGTCAGTATGCGCAAAGTCAATGTGCGTATTTTCGAACCCAAACGGGTTGCAATGATAACGTCGCGTTGTCTTTCACACTGACCATCTACTTTAAGGAAGGAGCCGACCGCTCAGCGCTACAGGCCATGCCTTATGACCCATTTATCTTTGCTACACCCAATACATATCACGGCGATGGCATCACCTTTCAACCAGGTAGAAAATGGGAAGTACATTTGCCAGACCAAGCACCAACTGAGCAGTTTGATGACGCAAACCTATATGGCGTGGGCGTAGACGCAAGTGACCCGACTCGAGGCGTGTACTTCAAAACAGCAAACAATCTTCCTTGGGCATTGCTTATCGTCGAAGAGTGGAATTGGCCGCTAGAGAAAGTTGACTTAGTTGACGCTTACCCAGAGTTTGCCACCTACGCCGAGTCTGGTGGGCGAGAAGGAGCAAACTGGCATAACCAACCTAAAGCAAACAAACGTTACATTCCATAGGAGAAGCATCATGAAAAACTTAATCACAATCATCATGGGATTAGCGTTAACAGCCTGCGGCGGTGGCGGCGGTGGAGACAAAAGCAACGATAGCGCTACTCCACCTCCAGCTCAAACTACCGTTATTGTTGAAGAGCCAAGCATGCAAAACTTAGACGTACCAGATGGGTTCGATTATGACCCAAGGTTAGAAAGCTCACTTGCGGTAGATATTAGTGGTTACTCTTTACAGCGCGCACATCTGAGCATTTATAAGGAGTACCGTGAAGATGCGTCTGGAACCTACCAAGCAAAATATTCGAGCAATGTTGCTTCTGCTGCGCTGACGAGTGGGAAAGCTATCTTAGATTTCTCCACCTCGGACAGCCAAGATAACCTGTTAGTCGAAATTTGGTTCTACGATGGCTCAGAACCTCTGCAAAAAGTCGTCTCAACCGGAAATACGACATGGCGCATGTAAGATGCTCTATTGGTGAGCATTGATACTCGGGACTGGCGCAAGCCACAGGTTTTAAGACAAAATCGCATCGTTCTTTGAACATGCGATTTTTTTGTTGTAAAACAAAATGATTACTTGAAACAATAGCAATGGAGCGCAAATTGGATAATCCCAAAACCTATATGTTGGTCTTCAGCGGTTTCATTGCCCTACTTGTGCTCTTGTTGCTCATTAAGCAGACGGATGAGAACACGGTTTCAGCCACCGTCATTAGCAACACTTTAACTCAGTCCCTTGATGGTCAACGTCGGTACCTCACTATTAATTCACCTGAGATAGAGCAACAACGAGTGACGGTTCCAGTGTCCGCATCTTGTCCAGTGGGCTCTATTGCGTTGTTCCACCAAGCATCCCGCTCAAGTCTTGACTCATCCCTTTCATTCATTCGCTGTGAGTAAAGCTACTGTGCGGACTTCCCAAATAAGAAGGATTTAACCATGCAAGCATTGATCGATGCCAAAGAGCTTCATGCTTTATTAGACCAACCGAATGTAAAACTTCTAGACGCGAGTATTCGTTTTCAAATTCCTTCCGAAGGGAAAAAGATCGCCAATAAGTGGATTCCAGGCTCATTGCGTTTCGACTACGACAATGACTTTTGTCTCCCAGATACCAATCTCCCTCATATGATGCCAACAGAAGAAGGATTTAATAACAGCGCTCAGAAACTTGGCCTGAACAACGAAGACCTTATTGTTGTTTATGACAACTCAGGAACACTCGCCTCTCCGCGCGCATGGTGGATGTTTAAGGCAATGGGGCACAATAATGTCAAAGTGCTTAATGGTGGCCTCCCGGCTTGGATTGAGGCTGGACTGCCTGTCACGGATGTCTTGTCAGAAGCTAAGCAGCTTGGAAACTTTACCGGGAAATTAAATAAACATGCTTTTTTGGACGCAAATGCAATATTAGAGTACTCAAACAATTGCAGTGCAAACATTGTTGACGCTCGCTCACGTGCACGTTTTTTAGGCGAGGTACCAGAGCCAAGAGAAGGACTGCGTTCTGGTCATATTCCTAATTCTGTTTGCCTCCCTTTCCAAACATTATTGAGTAATGGCTTTATAAAGGCAGACTCGGAATTGAAACAAGCATTTAGTGCACTAACGTTATATAATGATAAATCAATCATTTTCAGTTGTGGCTCAGGTGTAACGGCCTGTATTTTGCTGCTAGCAGCATACCAGTTAGGTTGGCGTGATTTATCGGTCTATGACGGGTCATGGACAGAATGGGGCGCAGACCACTCATTACCCATTACTCGCTAATCTAGGAGCTATCGAAGCGGCATGGTCAGGTTAAAGAAGAACATTTGGACACTATACATGGCGCTACTTACAATAAGTGCCGTGCTGTTCGTGTTGTTTGGCCGCTACCATTATGAGTCAACCCTGAATAAGTACAAAGATAAGCAGCTCCTACAATTGGAGCTGTTTGCCTCTTCTGTCGAATCACTTCTGAAAGGACAAGAATCGTTACTTGAAGTCATTGGTCATCAGTTGGTCGAGAGAAATGACTTTACTCGTACAGCAGCAGTTCAAACTCGCCCGATGCTGGACAAACTGCTCAGTATCCATCCGGCGATTATTGGATTCGGCCTAACCAACCCCGATGGAGACTACATCGCCGTAAGCTCCAATTTGATCTTGGCAAAGCTGCATAATCTAAAACAAGATCCACTGACTCGTGATACCTTTTTGGCAGCGCTCAACTCTGACCGAATGATTATAGGTCGAACGTATTTTATGCCAGCTCAAGATTCACTTGTGATTCCGATCCGAAAAGCAATTCCAAATAAAGATGGTGTTGTACAAGCAGTGATGACGGCTGGCTTTAATATGAATTCATCTTCGGTTTTTCGTAACGACATCCATGCTAATGAGCACAACCGGGTCACATTGATCCGCAGTGATGGCTACCTTACTTTTAGCTCGTCAGAAGACACAACCCTAGAAGATTACCTAAAACCTGCCAATGATTTAGATATAAAAGCTGTTATGGCTCAAATCACAAAAGATTCAGGCTGGGATATGGCGCAACTAAAAGAGCTCACACGAGCGCTAAATATTGTTGTCGACAATTCTCGCCTGAGTGAGTTAATCACATTGAGATACCTTCCTGATTATCATCTTTGGGCCTCTTCCTAGACAGATTTGAATTTTATTAAGCGCGGATTTTACGAACAGTTTGCACTGTACTCGATTGTTTTTCTTATCGTCCAAGGTGCTTTTTACGCTTTATTCCGCTCCATTGCGAACAATGAACATAAAACAAAACTGCGTTTGCTCTATCAAGCGAACCACGATCATCTCACTGGATTACCAAACCGAGAGTACCTACGCGCAAACATTCGACACTGGCTTTCTGGGAAAGGGAATCCTTTTTCTTTGATGTTTATCGATATTGATAATTTCAAATCAGTCAACGACACACATGGTCATGACTTTGGCGACGAAGTTCTAAAACAAATATCTATCCGCTTAAACACCTTTGTTAACGATGGCCGATTAATCATCCGTGAAGCCAGTGACGAGTTTATTTTTCTAACGAATCGAATTGATGAAGTAAGCGTTAAAAGACTAGCGAGCGACTTAATAAAGGCGCTATCAGAACCCTACGAAGTCAATGACAGTCAGTTCCTGCTCAGTTGCAGTATTGGTATTGCCTGCTATCCACACCATGGTGAAACATTAGATGAACTGCTCCTGTCAGCCGATATTGCGATGTATCAAGCGAAAAAACAACGCAACGTATACAGCCTGTTCAATCAGCAGATGCAAGCTACACATCTGCGTAAAATGAAAATTGAGCAACGCCTGAGGCTCGCGATAGATAAGCAAGCGCTTCATATGGTTTATCAACCTCAGTTAAACCTAGAAGGCGATATTTATGGTGTCGAAGCGCTTATTCGTTGGAGTGATGATGAGCTCGGCTTAGTCCCACCAAGTGAATTTATTCCCGTCGCAGAAAGCACTGGGTTGATGGTTCGTATTGGTGAACAAATCATTGAAAATAGCCTGACAGATATGGCTAAACTGACTGGTAATATTGATACACCTATCCAGATGTCTATTAACATCTCGGTCAAACAGTTTGTTCATGCCAAATTCATTACTAATCTTATGAATGCTATTGAGAAACGCGGCATCGAATGTTCAAAGATTACCCTAGAGATCACCGAAAACCTGTTTATTGAAGATCTTGAAAAGTTCGCACCAATTTGCGAGCGCTTGCATGCTCTTGGCTTTAAAATCTCGCTCGATGATTTCGGGACTGGCTACTCTTCATTAAGCATGTTGCGTACGCTACCTATTGACGAGGTGAAGATTGACAAGAGCTTTGTCGATCACATTGAGCATGACAAAAAAGCGCTGAATATGGTTAAGAATATCATTTCTATCGGCAAAAACTTTGAAATGAAAGTACTAGCTGAAGGAGTAGAGACGCTGCAACAACTGAATGAGTTAAAAGCTTGCGGTTGTGATTTGATTCAGGGCTACTTCTACTCTAAACCTTTATCGCTTGAAAACTTGATCGCTTTTACGAAGCAGAACCAAAGCAAAGAAACCGTAGTTGAATAATTACGATCGCTTTGCTTAGAAGGTTTTATTTATTCATTTCTTGGTACATCACCTCCACCAAGTCGCCTTTCGGGTCGCCTGACAATTCCCAAGTAAAAATACCGCCTAAGTTCGCCTGTTTAGCCCAATTTGCTTTGGCTTTGATCGAGCGTTGATCTTCGTAAGAGATAAAGACTTTCTTTACAGGATGCCACAAGTAAGGCGCTTGAGATTGCTCATCATACTTGTACTCGTAGCCCTGCTCCGCTCCATAGTTTTTCACCAAATCCCAGAACATGAAATAGCCGTTCTCACCCGTACCAAACTGCGCTCCTTGCTCGGATACTAGATCTTGCGTTGGTAAGCCACCCGAGAAGTCTTTGGTGCCTTGCCAGCCACGCCCGTAAAATGCAGCGCCAATCACCAGTTTTTCACTTGGAATACCCAGCTCGATCATCTGGTTGATGAACACGTCTGCGCCCATGCCCCACCAGCTTCGCTCAGTCGCATGCAAGTTGGTAGTATGCCCGGTTTGCTGCCCCCAACCACCAAGGAAGTCATACGTCATTGCAAACATGTTAGTTAGGTACGGCTCCGCGGCTTTCCAATCGATACCTGCTGCTTTTGGACCAACGCCAACAGCAGTAGAGAGCTCGTATTCACGTTTGGTTTGATTTGTGAGTTCATCTAACTCTGCACGCATGGTTTTTACCAAATAGGTAAAGGCCTCACGCTCAGATGCTTTTTGTTCATCAGAAAGCTTGGTGTCAGGGTTCCAAGGCGACGTTGTTAAACCGCCACCACCTGGGTATTCCCAATCCAGATCAATACCATCAAAGAAATCATATTGAGCAATCAACTTAACGGCAGTTTTTGAAAATTGATCCATCGCTTGTTTGCTTTTCGCCATAGCATGGAACGGTTCGGACATTGTCCAACCACCAAAAGAAGGGAGAATGTTAAGATCAGGATGTTGTTTCTTCATTTCAGCAAGTTGAGCGAAGTGGCCTTTGTATGGCACGTTAACGGAGACATCGCCAAAGTCCTTTTCTAATGCTGCTTCGGTATCGACAATGATCGCCGTATACGGATCTTTTCCTTCACATTGTTCGGCAACCAGTTTTTGTACCGTTTCAGAAGCACCGGCATGAGGGCCGCACATACTAAGAAACGCGTAAATCACATGCGTCAGCTTATTGGCGGGAATATCGTTCACCGTGTATGGGTTTTCTGCGTTAGCGTACTGCCAATCCGCAAAGTAACCCGCCACGACTTTTTGCTCAGCTTGCGCCGCACCAGTCAGCCCCATAATCAGTGCAGCAAGAAGTGTCTTTTTCATTGTGTTCTCCAGAGTAGAGGTACAAATTTAAAGCTACTCCTAGAGAATATTTTTAACTTGAAAACGAAATCAGGCTGCGAGTCATTTATAACTCCTCGCAGCCTGATTACATAAATTGCATATTATTTGTGCTAACTCTCAGATGCCGCGTTGCCGTGCATTTGCTCATCTAAGTTGAGCACCGTTAATGCGTTGCTGACGCTCGTGGCGATCACGTCTATCGCTCCGGTTCTTAATGCTCCAAGTAAGGCGAGCGGCTTACTGTTCTCCGCTGCAATCGCGATGACTTCCGATATTGGGCGAAACTCTTCAATACCAAGGCCAATCACTCGGTCACTCATTACGGTGTTGGCAACATTACCGTGAATATCAAAGAAATCATAACCTGCAAAGTCCCCGACCACGCCTTGTTGAAGTCTCGACTGAACCACTTCATCAGGCGTAAACCAACCTAAGTCCACCATGTAACTGTTTTCGCTCATGTCACCAATACCGACCAAAGCGACATCGGCTTTACGTGCCAAATCGAGCGTTTGTTTCACGGTTGCATTTTGCATGAAGGCCAACTTCTGTTCTCTATTTTCTGCGTAAGCCGGCGCGTAAAGCGTTTCGGACGTTCCGCCGTACTTTTTAGCTAACTGACGACAAATGTGGTCGGCGTTATACATACCACCACGTGGGTGAATACCGCCGATACCACACACAAATTTACAGTCGCGCGGGGTGATCACCCCAATGTGATGAGCAACAGAAGATACGTTACGCCCTTGTCCAACGGTCACCACCATGCCGTTTTTAAGCGTGCTGGTGAGATAATTGGACACCAATCCCGACACCTGTAGTCGCTGTGCCTCTTCATTTGGCTGATCAAGAGCAACAAGCGCGCGCTTAACGCCGAATCGCTCGATCAAACGTTGTTCAATCTTAGCGCTAAACACCGGGTGGTATTTAACGGTGATTTCAACGATGCCTTCATCACGCGCCTGCTTGAGCATTCGCCCGACCTTTGCGCGTGATATGGCAAATTTTCTCGATATCTCTTCCTGAGTCGCACCGTCTTGATAATACGCGACGGAAATCTCTGTCAACAAATCCGTGTTTTCAATGGAAATATCTTGATTAGAACTGCTCATGGTTTCTCTCGCCCTTTAAGAGGATCGATATTGTATGCAATAAGTGAGCATATGCTCATTGACTTAGCATATGTTCTTTATCAATTTAAACGCTACATTTGCTCATCGCAATAACATTTTCTCACTACAATTTTTTACCCTAGCGTACAACGCTCAAGCTTTGAACAATAAGGGCAAACGTTTATTTGGGTTAACCACTAAACACACAGTAAAAAAACGTTGATGAAGTTCACTATAAGTCGATTTCAGCGATTGACTTTCAGCATAGATAGGATAAATATGGACACATCATTTACTCAGCTATCGATCAAATGTTCATGGCATTTGTTCGGTAACGAAATTTTCCGTAGTTGGCTGAGCAGATGTCTCATTAAATGCGATGAGACGATTAGCTAACTCGCTTGCAAATGCACAAGCTGTGATAACAAAAATCACGCTTAAGCCCATTTAAATAGGATGATCGATTATGAGCAACAAGTTAGAGCAACTTCGTAAACTAACGACTGTAGTAGCAGACACTGGCGAAATTGATGCAATCAAAAAGTATCAACCAGAAGACGCAACAACTAACCCTTCTCTTATCCTGAAAGCCGCTCAAATCGCAGAGTACGCACCTCTAATCGATGCTTCAATCGAATATGCTAAAGCACAGAGCAACGACAAAGCTCAACAAGTTCAAGACACTTGTGACATGCTTGCAGTAAACATCGGTAAAGAAATCCTAAAAACTATTCCAGGTCGTATCTCTACAGAAGTTGACGCACGCCTATCTTACGATATGGAAGGCAGCGTAGCGAAAGCACGTCAACTAGTAAAAATGTACAACGATGCAGGCATCACGAACGACCGCATCCTTATCAAACTAGCGTCTACTTGGGAAGGTATCCGCGCAGCAGAAATCCTAGAGAAAGAAGGCATCAACTGTAACCTAACGCTTCTATTCTCATTCGCTCAAGCGCGTGCTTGTGCAGAAGCTGGCGTATTCCTAATCTCTCCATTCGTTGGCCGTATTATGGACTGGTACAAAGCGAAAGAAGGCCGTGACTTCGAAGCTTCAGAAGATCCAGGCGTACTGTCTGTAACTAAGATCTACAACTACTACAAAGAGTACGGCTACAAAACTGTCGTAATGGGCGCAAGCTTCCGTAACATCGGTGAGATCCTAGAACTAGCTGGCTGTGACCGTCTAACTATCGCTCCTGCTCTACTTGCAGAACTAGAAGCTGCAGAAGGTGAAGTGGTTGAGAAGCTAGTTGATTCTAAAGGCGCAGCTGAGCGTCCTGCACCAATGACTCATTCTGAGTTCCTATGGGAACACAACCAAGACCCAATGGCGGTTGAGAAACTGGCTGAAGGCATCCGCAACTTCGCCGTTGACCAAGGTAAACTAGAAGCGATGATCGAAGCTAAGCTTTAATTGCTTACCAAAAGCGAGTAGCCCGTCTACTCGCTTTTACCATCAGCGCTTATTCAAGATTTTCTATTTGAACTTGTTTCGACGAGTTCCCTCTATTTAAACCCTTATCGAGAAGTAATCACTATGGATCGTAAATATCTAGCAAATGCAATTCGTGCGCTAAGCATGGATGGTGTTCAACAAGCTAACTCTGGTCACCCAGGTGCACCTATGGGCATGGCTGATATCGCTGAAGTTCTTTGGCGCTCTCACCTAAACCACAACCCATCAAACCCTGAGTGGGCAGACCGCGACCGTTTCGTACTGTCTAACGGCCACGGCTCAATGCTAATTTACTCTCTACTGCACTTGAGCGGTTACGAGCTATCTATCGATGATCTGAAAAACTTCCGTCAGCTTCACTCTAAGACTCCTGGTCACCCAGAGTACGGCTACGCGCCTGGTATCGAGACAACAACGGGTCCTCTAGGTCAAGGCATCACGAATGCGGTTGGTATGGCTCTAGCTGAGAAAGCGCTAGCAGCACAGTTCAACAAAGAAGGCCACGACATCGTTGACCACTTCACTTACGTGTTCATGGGCGACGGCTGTCTGATGGAAGGCATCTCGCACGAGGCATGCTCTCTAGCTGGTACACTAGGTCTAGGCAAACTGATCGCATTCTGGGATGACAACGGCATCTCTATCGATGGTCACGTTGAAGGTTGGTTCTCTGACGACACGCCTAAGCGTTTTGAAGCTTACGGCTGGCACGTAATCCCAGCAGTAGACGGTCACGATTCTGAAGCGATCAACGCAGCAATCGAAGCGGCGAAAGCGGATCCTCGCCCTACACTTATCTGTACTAAGACAATCATCGGCTTTGGTTCACCAAACAAGTCTGGTTCACACGATTGTCACGGTGCACCACTAGGTGCAGAAGAAATCGCAGCAACACGCAAAGAACTAGGTTGGGAGCACGGTCCTTTTGAAATTCCGCAAGAAGTCTACGCAGAATGGTCAGCGAAAGAAACAGGCGCAGCTAAGGAAGCAGCGTGGAACGAGAAATTTGCAGCTTATGAAGCAGCGTACCCTGAGCTGGCAGCTGAATTTAAACGCCGCGTAAACGGTGAACTTCCTGCACAGTGGGAAGAGAAAGCAAGCCAAATCATTGCCGATCTTCAAGCAAACCCAGCAAACATTGCGTCACGTAAAGCATCTCAAAACGCTCTAGAGGCATTTGGTGCTCTACTACCTGAGTTCATGGGCGGCTCTGCTGACCTAGCGCCGTCTAACCTAACCATGTGGTCTGGTTCTAAGTCTCTAGAAGCAAGTGACTTCTCTGGTAACTACATCCACTACGGTGTACGTGAATTCGGTATGACGGCGATCATGAACGGTATTGCGCTACACGGTGGTTTCGTTCCTTACGGCGCGACATTCCTAATGTTCATGGAATACGCTCGTAACGCAATGCGTATGGCGGCTCTGATGAAGATTCAGAACATCCAAGTATACACGCACGATTCTATCGGTCTTGGCGAAGATGGCCCAACTCACCAACCGGTTGAGCAAATGGCATCGCTACGTCTAACGCCAAACATGAGCACATGGCGTCCATGTGACCAAGTTGAATCAGCAGTGGCTTGGAAACTAGCGATTGAACGTAAAGATGCACCAACTGCGCTTATCTTCTCACGTCAAAACCTAGCGCAACAAGAGCGCACAGCTGAACAAGTTGCTGACATCGCAAAAGGCGGTTACATCCTGAAAGATTGTGAAGGCAAGCCAGAGCTTATCCTTATCGCAACAGGTTCTGAAGTTGAGCTAGCAGTTGAAGCAGCAGCACAGCTAACTGCAGAAGGTAAGAAAGTACGCGTTGTTTCAATGCCATCAACAGATGCATTCGACAAGCAAGACGCCGCTTACCGTGAAGCCGTTCTACCATCAGACGTAACAGCTCGTATCGCTATCGAAGCAGGTATCGCTGACTTCTGGTACAAGTACGTAGGCTTCGACGGTCGCATCATCGGTATGACTTCATTCGGTGAATCTGCACCTGCTGGTGAACTGTTCAAAATGTTCGGTTTCACTACGGAAAACGTAGTAAATACAGCAAAAGAACTACTAGCGTAATTGCAGTAAAAAGATAATCAGTTTTCTCTATTGCGAATGTGAAAACTGAAAAGCCCCGCCAGCAATGGCGGGGCTTTCTTTTATCTGGCCCCTATTTGTATAAACACAGCCAGAAAGTGAACACAACGACTTTCGTTACGGCTATTTGTCTTCAAATCGAAGCGCGAGCTGATAGAAATCTTGTACTTGCTCTTTCAACTGACGGCTGTTTTGCTCTACGGAGTGCGTTGCTGCCAAGTTTTGCTCTGCCGTAGAAGCAATAGAGTGAATATGCTGATTTACATCGCTGGATAGCTTCAGCTGGTTATTCGCCGCTTCCGCCACATCGACCATCAACCCACTCATGCTTTGCATCATCTGTTCAACCTCAGACAAACGAAGCGCGCTTTGTTCGGCAACCTGAGAACATGTATCCGTTTGCTCTTTGTTTGCCAGAATGTCTTTTTGCCAACTTTGTATCGTCGCCAACATAGCAGAGATAGACGCTTGGATTTGTTCAGTTGCATTGGATGTGCGACCAGAGAGCGCGCGCACCTCATCGGCAACAACAGCAAAACCACGACCTTGCTCACCCGCTCTCGCCGCTTCAATTGCCGCGTTAAGTGCCAGTAAATTGGTTTGTTCTGCGATCCCACCAATCTCTTCCATCAAATGATTCACTTTCTGCGCCTGATCACTCAGCTGATACGTCGTTTCCGTCGCTTTTTCAGCTTGAAGGCTCAACTGCGTTAGATTGGTGTGCGTTTGATCGATGGTTTCCTTCGCCATCAAGCATGACTTCAAGGTGTCATCAATTAGCATATGGGCATCATTGGTGCTAGAAGAGACTGAATTCGCCGAAGACTCCACCTCTTGAGTCGCATCACGTACGTGATGAATATCGGTGTTTTGCTGATTTAATGCAGCCGAAACTTCTGCTGTGGTTTGGCTCAATTCTTCAGCACAATGCTGCAACGGCAGTGCGGAGTCAGTCATTCTTCCCAACACGGTTCGAATTCTTGCGGACAGCATTTTGATATGGAAATCGGCAATCGAAAATGCCGTATTACCGGAATAGATCAAGCGACTCACGCTGTCGTATTGCTTTTGTAACTTTTTCAGTTGTTGAGGCGTATCAATTAATTCTTGGCGGAATAACAACGCTAGAACACTCGCAGGTAGTGCACTTGCAAGCCAAGCTAATGGACCTTCAATAGACAATGCATATGCGGCTGCAGGTGCGGTCAATGCGCCAAGTAGAATCGCATAGCGAATGGTTTCATTGATTTTCAACGACCAAGTACGACCTGATTTCTCGGCGGTGCGCATACTCTTGTAGGCTTTCGTGGCTATATCAACCCACTCTCGCTTTGGCTTCACGCGCACAGATTGATAACCAACAACGTGGTTATTTTCATAAATAGGGGTGACATAGGCATCAACCCAATAGTAACCGCCTGACTTAGTGGCATTCTTAACCATGCCGCGCCAGGCTTTGCCTTGCTTAAGACGAGCCCACATATCGCCGAAAGCGGCTTTAGGCATGTCATTGTGGCGAACGATATTGTGGTTCTGACCGACGAGTTCTTCGTGAGTGTACTCAGCAACACGGCAAAAGGCTTCGTTACAATACGTAATAACACCTTGTAGGTTCGTTGTTGAGACGAGTTCCTCAGACTCCCTCACGAGAGTTTCTTGAGCTTTATGAGAAATATTGGCTGACATAGACGAAACTTCTGTAGTTTTTATTGATTTTCGGCAAGATATATACAGGATTTTTATTTTTATTACAAAAAGTTAGATAAAAAGTCTTATCAAATCGACATTTTTAGTGTGGGAATTCACATTATCAATAAAAATATAAAGAAGAAGTTGTGGAGTTGAGCTAATAAACAAAACCCGACACGTTATGCCGGGCCATGTATAGAAGATCTAATCAAGCAGTTTGGGATTCCGTTTCTTTGTTCGTTTTCAAAGCAAACATCACGATGACGAGTAGCACAAAAGGAAGAACGTACAAATTAAGGTTTTGCCAACCTACGGTGGATTCGAGCCAGCCAGATAGTAATGCAGTGATAGTGACACAACTGAACACGAAGAATTCATTAAATGCCTGAGCCTTGCTCCTGTTTTTCGCTTCATAGCTTTGACTAAATAACCCAGTTGCCGCGATAAACATAAAGTTCCAACCAACGCCTAACAGAACTAAAGCAAGACTAAAGTGCCAAATGGACACTCCGTGTATGTTAATTCCAATACAAGCAACAAATAGCAATCCACCGGCTAAAATCATATTCTTCGCGCCAAACCGCTCTATCAACCGTCCCGTGACAAACGCTGGTGCAAACATGCCCAGCACATGCCATTCGATCACTCCTGCCGCTTTGTCAAAATCAAAGCCACAACCAATCATCGCCAGAGGCGTTGCTGTCATTAAAATGTTCATCACCGCATACGCAACCATTGCGGCGATAACCGCTAGCATGAAATTAGGTCGACGGATAATATGCCCCACTTTATCCGCTTTAGTATGTAGAACTTGCGTGTGTGCTGGTGGAAAACGAATCGTTTGCAGCACGATCAACGCAGTTATATAAAGTCCAATAAGCACGGCAAAAGCACTAATGTACAAACCATCATCTGACCATTGCTGTGAATACACCGCCAAATTAGGGCCAAGTATCGCCGCTAGTACCCCTCCCGCCATAGATATCGAAATCGCCCTGTGTCTTGCCGACTCTTCACACACTTCAATAGCAGCAAATCTGTATAGCGTACCGAAGCCAATACCCACACCAAGCAAAAAGGTAGAAACACAGAACAGATAGAAGTTCTGTTGACTTAACGCATACGTCGCTAGGCTGGCACCCAAAATGCCAATAACATTACCGAGACTAAACCCAAGTCGACGTCCCAACTTGCCCATAATTAGTGACGCAGGGATCGTCGCAGCCATCAGTCCTAAAAATTGCAGCGCAACGGGCAACGTAATAAAGCTTGATGACGGCGCAAGTGTTTTGCCAATAAGGGCAATAACAGATATGAGTAAAATATTCCCTGTCATTAATAGGGCTTGGCAAAGGGATAATAGCCATACATTACGATTCAATTCCAAATTCCTTTTGGTTACAGCGCATACAGATAACATATAGGAAAGCAGAAACAATAGAAAGAGATGCGAGTAATTCTCAATAAAAAAGAGCCAGAAGCACAATGCCTCTGGCTCTTTAAAAAAGTTCTTTCTGTTGAATTTATTTGTTACGGCGCGCTTTTACTGCATCTGAAAGCTGACGAAGTACGGTTTCCGTATCTTCCCAACCGATACATGCATCGGTAATCGACTGACCATAAGTGGCCGCTTTGCCATCCACTAAGTCTTGGCGACCTTCAACTAAATGAGACTCAATCATCACACCAAAAATTGCTTCTTCGCCACCAGCGATTTGCTCTGATACGTCATCAGATACCAACATTTGACGTTTGAACTGCTTCGAGCTGTTAGCGTGGCTAAAATCAATCATCACTTTTTTCGGTAGCCCTGCGCCGTCTAACTCGTCTTTAATTTGAGCAACATGCGCTGCACTGTAGTTTGGCTCTTTACCACCACGGAGAATGATATGGCAATCAGGATTGCCAGCGGTTTCTACGATCGCAGAATGACCGTATTTTGTTACTGATAAGAAGTGGTGAGAAGCACTTGCAGAACGAATCGCGTCGCTCGCGATCTTAATGTTCCCGTCTGTACCATTTTTAAACCCAACAGGGCAAGAAAGACCAGAAGCAAGCTCACGGTGAACCTGAGATTCTGTCGTACGAGCACCGATAGCCCCCCAACTAATCAGATCCGCCACGTACTGAGGCGTGATCATATCTAGGAACTCACTCGCGGTCGGCAAGCCCATATCGGTAAGATCAAGAAGAAGCTTACGTCCAATACGCAGACCATCATTCAGCTTGTAGGTATCATTTAGGTAAGGGTCGTTGATCAGACCTTTCCATCCTACCGTTGTACGCGGTTTCTCAAAATAAACTCGCATCACAACTTCTAGTTGTTCACCAAGTTCATCACGTAATACTTTTAGCTTTTTACCATATTCAACCGCAGCAGCAGGATCGTGAATGGAACACGGGCCAACAATTACAAGCAATCGGTCATCTTTTCCTTCAAGAATATTGTGAATGGCATTACGGCAATCAAAAGTGGTCGAAGAAGCGGTTTCAGTCGCTGGGAACTTCTCTAATACTGCTACAGGTGGCAATAACTCTTTTACTCTATTTATTCTTACATCATCAGTTTGAAACATTACTTCTACTTCCTGGTTTTTATTTCCGACCCAATTTTTTGCCAACTGAACTCATTGCAACATTGTTCACAAAGCGAGCAGCATCAAGGGCTCTGGTCATTTTCTGTCTAGCGTTTAAGTAACTTATCGGCTTAGGCGTAGACTTGCAATCAGTTTTTGCAAATAAATGCAAATAAAAACCACCTGTTAACCACCGCGCACGATGTAAAATAAAGTTTACGAAAAAAAGTTCAAAATAATCATCAATTTTCTTATGACCCCAAAAATCTTTACTACAATGTAAGAAATATCAGAAGTTTGTGAGGTGTTATTGGTTAGTAAATGTTGATCAAGTTCAAAGATATTGTTGCTTGATATGAAATGATTAGAATATTAAACTAATTTCTTATAAACGCTGGTTTTTTCTAATTTTTTGATAAAACGAAGCAGAAGTTAATATGCAATCAATACAAGGAAACATTATGAACAAAGTAGCAATTGCAGTAGCAGCAGTGGTAGCTGGTAGTAGCGCGCTTTTAAACTCTGCTCAAGCTGAAATGTATATCGGGGGCAAAGTAGGCATGACTACACTTGACGATGCTTGCTATCTAAATAGCCCTTGTGATGATGAAGCTTTTGGTGCTGGACTACATATCGGTTATGACTTCACCGATATCATCGGGCTAGAGTATGGTGTCGACTTCTTAGGCGATTACAAAGCTAACTTTAAGTCAGGGGCTAATACAGTTAATACGATCGACGGCAATTTAACGGCTTTAACTCTCGCACCTAAATTTAACTGGCACTTGAACGAATCTTGGAACTTATTCGCTAAGATCGGTGGTGCTTACATGATGTCTGATGACGAAAAAGATTTCGTTCCAACTGGCTCGCTAGGTGCTGAATACACTATCGACAGAAACTGGAGCGTACGCGCAGAATATCAACGCTATCAAGACCTGTCTGATGACGTATGGGACGACATGGACGCTAACTTCTTCGGTATCGGCTTTAACTACAAATTTGCGGCTGCGCCAGTGGTTGCGGCAGTTGTAACAGAAGAAGTGGTTGAGCCAGATCCAGAACCAGTGATGATGAGCAAAGTGCACAAAGAAGAGTACGGTACAGGTACGTTTGAATTCGACAGTGCTAAGCTAACAGACTCTGTTTCGGAGCGTCTAGACAACTTCGTATCATTCTTGAACGAATACCCTCAAGCTCAAGTAGAGATCACTGGCTACACGGATAGCTCTGGTCCTGCGACTTACAACCAAAAACTGTCTGAGCGTCGTGCTCAATCTGTTGCGGATTACCTAACTGCTGCAGGCATTGACTCAGATCGTTTAACTGTGAAAGGCATGGGTGAAGAAAACCCAGTTGCTGACAACAGCACTCGTGAAGGTCGTGAGAAAAACCGTCGCGTAGAGGTTGTGGTTCCTTCGTTTGAATACCAAGAACTAGTTCAACCTGAATAAACATTTATGATATTTTATCTATGATGTTGTAAAAGTTAATGGGGTGCGTTTGCACCCCATTTTGATCTCGCTTTATCGCTCTTTTTACTATGGTTTTGGAAAAAAGATTAACTCGTTATCTTGCACCATAACGCAATCCATACCCGCTGCATGCGCCGCTCGTTTACCTAGCTCGGTATCCTCGAATACAAGACATTGTGACGCTTCCAACCCAAGATGCTCGGCCGCCACCAAAAAGGTATCCGGAAAAGGCTTATGGTTCTCTACATCACTTGCAGTTACCACAACATCCAACTTGTCCAATAAACCGGAGTGGCTCAATAAGCGCATGGCACTTTCTCGTTGACTGCCAGTCCCGACCGCTATTTTCTTGTGGCCTAAATATTCTTCTAACACGATATTAGTGCACGGAATAACGTCCCCGTGCAGCTCCATAGCAGCGAACGTTTCCATTTTAAATGTAGCGACGGTTTTAGGATCTAATGAAAGCTCATGCACACGGTTTAGCTCCTCAACAATTTTAAAGCTCGGCATGCCCCCTAAACTGTGAAACCACTCCTGACAAAACGGAAAATCAAAGCGATCTGCGGTTGCTTGCCAAGCAGCCAAATGGGCTGGCATGGTATCTATTAAAGTACCATCCATATCAAATATGAATCCCTCATAGGGCCTAAAATCAATCGTGCTCATGTCTTTTCTTCTATTTGTACATCTGTGATGTTAATTTATCAGCTCTTTCAATCGTCCTTACCGGCATTTACTTATCATGCTCAAAATTTCGAACTCCGTCACAATTCAAGAGTGGGAAATTCAATTATCCCCAATTAGAGCTCAAGGAAATGGTGGCCAGAACGTTAACAAGGTAGCGTCCGCTATACATTTACGCTTTGATATCCGACATTCCAGCTTACCTGACTTCTACAAAGAACGATTACTTGCTCTTTCTGACAGTCGTATAACTAAAGATGGCGTGATCATCATCAAAGCGCAACAATTTCGCACGCAAGAACAAAATAAGGAAGACGCCCTGAATCGGCTTCAAGCTTTAATTAAAGCTGCCGCCTTACAGGAGAAGAAGCGTATTAAAACGAAACCAACCCGCGCTTCTCAACGCCGAAGACTTGATACCAAGAACAAGCATGGAGCGAAAAAGCAGCAACGTAAGAAAGTGCTGTATTAATGCATGTCGTTTTCTCGACATGTTAGTTGAACAACGTTTGCTAGCCCTTGGGAAATCTCATTGGATTTCTCTTTTTAGTTACTTATTCAGGAAACAACAATATGACTATTAGGCAAAAACTCTACTTCCTCGGAGTTATCGCCATTTTAGGCATCGTGGCCCTTTTGGGTACGTCATCCCATTTCGCCAATAAGAGCAATGAACTTAACCACGCCATCAAACTCGTTGGCGATCTAGAAATACGTTTACTCAACTTACGCAGAAACGAGAAAGATTTCTTACTGCGTAGTAATGACAAATACCTAAACAAATTTGATGCGAATGTTGATAAGTTTCTAAATACAGAAAGAGAGCTTGCGAACATACTCACGAGCAATGAATTACCTTCCAGTCAACGATTCAAACAAGACCTCCTTGCATACCAAAAGGGCTTTCAGAATCTGGTCAGTGCTTACCAACGCTACGGACTTGATGCAAAGAGTGGCCTTCTTGCTGCTTACGAGCAAGCACTGTTAGAAGCCAAGCAACGCTCCGACCACCAGCAATTGCTGGCGTTGGTTCGTTTTGACTCTGCGGTTAAATCAGGTCAATTCAATAGTGATTTGCTTGTTGGGCTATATGCTCCGGAGCTCACCAAAACAGGTAAGCTAGTAGCGACACAAAAACAAGTTGTAGGAGTCGCTTACGACCAAGGCCTACTTGGTGAAACTCGCGCATTATCTCATGCCGTAGAAGAACAATTTGAAACCTTTTCGACAGCCCTTAGCTCTGCTGCTGCAAAGCGTGATGAACAAATGTCGACCATCAAGCAAGTCATTACTGCTCTGATCTTAGGTGTTATTTTCGCATTGATTTGGCAGATCTCTCGCTCAATCAATACACGAGTAAACAGCTTGCTTGGCACCATTCGAAGCATTAGCGAAACAAACAACATGGGACTGCGCTCTGACTTGAAAGGCAAAGATGAGCTATTTGATATCAGCCACCACCTCAATGATCTGTTGGATAAGCTTGAGCAGTTAATTAGTGGCACCCAAGAAAAATCTGCGCAGTTAACGGCCAGTACCGATAATATGCATCGTGAGCTAGAAGGAGTTATGGAGCAGTTCCATACTCAAACGGACCACACTGCATCGATGGCTACTGCGGTTCAGCAAATGGTGGCAACGATAGGCGAAATATCGGAAAGCACGTCGGTTGCGGTAGAGGGTGTACATCAAGCCGCGAATAATGCCGAACAAGGCCGAAGTGTTGTTGAAACTACTGTAACCAACATTGGTCAATTGACCAGTATTTTATCGAACAGTCAGCAGTCGATTGGCTCGTTGAACCAACATGTAGATAAAATTGGTGGTGCGGTGAACATCATCCAAGAAATTGCGGAACAAACTAACTTACTGGCTCTCAATGCAGCAATTGAAGCCGCGCGAGCGGGCGAACAAGGTCGTGGCTTCGCCGTTGTTGCCGATGAAGTACGAGCCCTAGCTAGCCGAACTCATCAATCTACCGAGGAAATCACGCGAGTTGTTGTTGATATTCAAGCTCAAATGTCGACGGTCGTGGCGGATATTGATCAATGTAACGATCAAGGACAACAAACGCTTAATGCCTCTGAAAAACTTGATTCTAGCCTGCAGCAGATCATCACTGACATGCATGCAATTCAAGGCAATTCGGAGCGCATTGCTTCTGCGATTGAAGAGCAAGGTATCGTGATGAACCAAGTTAGTGGCTCAATCACCGAGCTTAACGCGATATCTGAAAACAACATGCAATCCGCTCAGGAATGCTTGCACGAAGTGAACTCTGTTTCTGCTCAAGCTCATGATATGGACGAAGCAGTTGCACAATTTAAAACCGCGCTAAAATAACCTTCCCTACAAATAAAAAGCCCGAGGCAATCATTGCTTCGGGCTTTTTTTCGACTTTAACTTCGTGCTCTACTGTGCACAGCGGGTGTGATTACTCATCATCAAGAGGAACCAGCTTGGTGTTGCCGCCATGAACTTTCTCACGCTGTCTTTGCACCAGAGCGTAGAAGCCTGGGATCAAGAATGTACCTGCTAGAAGCACACACAATAGACCACCAATCAGCGACACGCCGAGCGAGTTTTGGCTCACGTGCCCTGCACCTGCGGCGAAGATCAGCGGGAAGATACCCAGGATAAACGACCAAGATGTCATATTCACAGCGCGGAAACGTAACGTGCCTCCTTTAACCGCTGCACTATCGATATCAGCATCTTTTTCTTCACGTTCTTGCTTGGCGAACTCCACAATCAAAATTGCGTTTTTCGCCGCCAAGGCTATGAGCAAGACAAGGCCAATTTGCGCATACAAGTTAAGCGGTGTCCCAGTCAGATTCAACGCCAAGAAGGAGCCTAACGTTGCTACTGGCACCACCAAAATGATGGCTAATGGAATACTCCAGCTCTCATATTGTGCCACCATGAACAAGTAAATGAAGATCAAAGCCAGCGCAAACGCATAAATGGCTTGGTTACCCGCAAGTACTTCCTGATAAGCCATACCTGTCCATTCATACGTGTATCCCTGCGGGAGAACTTCAGCAGCAACGCGTTCCATTGCAGCAATCGCATCACCACTAGAGTAACCCGGTGCTGGTTGGCCTTGAATGATAGCACTGCGGTACATGTTGTAACGCCATGCCACATCAGGCTCAAACACTTGCTCGTAGCTCACTAGCGTACTTAACGGAACCATATCACCGTTCGAAGAACGAACATGGAAACGCTCTAGATCTTCCATGCTGCTACGGTGCTGGCTATCAGCTTGCATGGTTACGCGGAAGTTCTTACCAAACATGGTGAAGTCATTCACATAAAGCGAACCTAAGTTGCCTTGCAAGGTTTGGAAAATAGACGACAGTGAAATACCCAACTGCTGTGCTTTCTCACGGTCGATATCAACGTAGTAGTGAGGGACATTCGCGCGGAACGTACTAAACGTGTAGGCAATTTCAGGGGCTTGGTTGGCCGCTTGGATCATTTCTCCCATGACCATCGACAAATCGGTACGGCTTCGCCCTAGCGTATCTTCAAGCACAAACTCAAAACCAGACGCTGCCCCCATACCAGGAACCGCTGGTGGCCCCATCGCAAACACAACCGCTTGAGGCAACTCTGTTGCAGCACGACCATTAATACGCGCCGCGATGGCATTGGCAGAGTGCTCCCCTTGCAACGAGTTACGAGTATCCCAGTCATGCAGTTTGATAAACACAGATGCACCGTTTGATGCTGCTGCGCCTGTCATAAACGAGTAACCGTTCGCAACCGTCACGCCATCCACACCAGGTTCTTCACCAATCATGTTCATTAAATCATTAGTGACTTCTTCAGTACGAGATAAAGAAGCTGAATCTGGTAGCTGAACGTTAACCAGCAAAATGCCTTTATCTTCTTGAGGAACAAACGCTGTTGAGGTGGTTTTCGCAAAGAAAGTGACCGCCGCGATAGCGACTATAAAGAACGTCACGAGCAGCAAAGATTTCTTCACCAAGAAACCAGCGACCTGACCATAACGCGTTGTGATACGCTCTAAGCCTCGGTTGAAAGCCTGGAACCAGTTAGCAGTGTTGCCCCCACCCTGCTTCAATACCAAAGAACAAAGTGCTGGAGACAGCGTCAATGCGTTGATGGATGAGATCACAACCGAAATACAGATGGTCAAAGCGAACTGGCGATACATGATACCGGTGATACCCGGCAGCATCGCGACTGGTATGAATACCGCAAGTAAAACCAAGGTCGACGTGATGATTGGGCCCGTTACTTCTTTCATCGCTAGCAATGTCGCTTTACGCGGTGAAATGGTTGGGTCTTTCGCCATGGTGGTATCGACGTTTTCGATAACCAGAATCGCATCGTCCACCACGATACCAATCGCGAGGATCAAACCAAACAAAGTGACCGTATTGATGGTGAAGCCCGTCGCCTGCATGATGGCAAACGTACCAATCAGAGAAACGGGGATCGCAACAACAGGAATCAACGTTGCGCGCGCACTACCCAAGAACAAGTAAGTTACAGCAATCACCAATAGAATCGCTTCAATCAGTGTTTTTACTACCCCTTTGATCGATTCAGATACGAACACGGTTGTATCGTAGCTGGTCTCGTACGCCATGCCCTCAGGGAAGTTTTTACTCAAGTCCTCAAGCAGCTCCATGACGGCCTGACCACTTTCTAACGCGTTCGCATCTGATTGAAGAGACAATGCAACAATTGACGCGTCCTGACCACGGAATTTACCGTTACCATCGTAGAACTTTTTACCTAGTTCGACACGAGCGACATCTTTCAGATAAACCGTGGAACCATTTGGATTAGCTCGAAGGACAACATTCTCAAACTCGCTCACGCTTTCCAAGCGACCTTTGGTCACAAGGTTAAACTGAACTTCTTGAGGATTGTTGTATGGTGCTGCACCAACACGCCCTGCTGCAACTTGAACGTTTTGTTCAGCCAAAGCGGCGTATACGTCTGACGTGGTTAGCTTAAGGTTGGCCATTTTTTCCGGATCTAACCAAACACGCATTGCGTATTCACCACCACCAATCACGTTAACTTCACTAATGCCTTTCGCACGAGCCAGCTGATCTTTTACATTCAAGTTAATGTAGTTAATCAAGAACTGATCGTCGTATTTGCCATCAGGCGAATAGAAGTTAAGGACCATCAGCAAGTCAGGTGAGCGTTTTTTCACCGTCACACCAACCATGCGCACTTCTTGAGGCAGTTTTGACTCGATCTGTGACACGCGGTTTTGCACGTTTACTTGCGCCATGTCTGGATCGGTCCCGACATCGAACGTGACGTTTAGGCTGTATGAGCCATCGTTCGCGCTCTTTGAAGACATGTAGATCATGTCCTCAACGCCATTGACCGAGGTCTCTATGGGGTCCGCAATGGCCTGCTCGACAACTTCCGCACTCGCACCGGTGTAGTATGCCGAAACGCTGACTGATGGCGGACTTATCTGTGGGTACTCCGCCACTGGCAAAATCGCCAGTGAGATCGCGCCTGCTAGCGTTAATATGATCGAAATAACCAGCGCGAATTTAGGTCTCTGAATAAAGAAACGACTTAACATAGTGCCCCCTACTGCTTATCTTCAGCAGGTGTTTGAATGCGCACTTCTACACCATTACGCACACGCTGTAGGCCCTGTGTAATAACCGTATCTTCCTGTTCGAGGCCTTCTCGAATGATAATGCCTTGTTCAACCTGAGGTCCAAGCTCGACGTTACGACGCTCTGCCACACTTCCCTCAGCCATCACCATCACAAAGTCACCTTCTAAGTCAGTCTGTACGGCACGTCGTGGGATAACAATAACGTCTTTCGTGTTCTTATCTCTCAAGTTCACTTTGATGTGCTGACCCGGAAGTAACTTCTGCTCTGGGTTTGGCACTAGCGCACGCATTGCAATCGTACCAGTTTTGGTATCGATACGATTACCTAAGAAATCGAGCTTACCGAGATGCTCAAAAAACTGACCATTTTCCAGCTCAAGCTGAACTTCAACTCTGTTTGATTCTGCTGAGCCGTCGCCTTTGACTTGATCCATCCCCATGGCTAAGCGCTCGCGCTCACTCACACTAAATGAAGTATGCACTGGGTCTAAGCTCACCAATGTCGTCAGCACGCCAGATGAAGGGGAAACAAGATCACCGGTACTCACTTTGGTATCGCTAATACGACCGCTAAACGGAGCCCGGATTTGAGTATAGGAAAGGTTAACTTCAGCAAGCTTAAGCTGAGCGTTTGCTGCTTCTAGCTCGGCTTTCGCACCAAGAAGTGCCGCAGTTAAGGCGTCAAACTCAGATTGGGAGATACTACCGCGAGGCAACAAGTTTTTACCTCGGGTGTGGTCTAGTTCCGCTTTTTTTAGCGCGGCTTTTGCTTGTGCAAGTGCCGCTTTAGCGCTCGCGACTTGTGCTTCAAAAGAAGATGGCTCGATAGAATAAAGAAGCTGCCCTTTTTCTACCATTTGCCCCTCTTCAAAGTGACGAGCTTTTAAATAGCCAGAAATCTGCGCGGTAATATTGGTATCTTCTACTGCTTCAATGCGACCGATATAAGACTTGCTCGGTTGGTAGTCGATAACCGTGACATCCTGAGTCACTACGAGAGGCGCTTGGCCTTCCCTTTGGGCATTATTAGCTTCCCCGCATCCAGCGAGGATTGCTGTAGCCGCCATTAGTGCGACAAGTGGTTTCTTTTGCATGTATTTACCGTCTTTATAGAACAGGATATTGTTGAATTCCCATCAACCTTACTCCTTGCTGCTACTGAAAACTTCACTCAAAAGCCCCCAAAATGTTTCTAAATGTAAATATGAGAAACAAAAAGAAAATAAAGTAATTTAGTTAACAGTGATATTTAATGAACAATATACAAACAGCTCAATCATAACTATTTGATATACACTCTCAGGCATCGTGCATTTAGAGGCGCTAGGAAACGCGAATTAAGATATCGTATAAAGACGGAAGTAAGATTCGGTGCTCAAGATAAGAACGTTTTATGGTTAAAAAGACAAAAAATGACGCCTTCATACTCAAGACCCCGATTTTGACTATTTTTTTAATATAAATGGGTTATCATTCAATTAATTCAACGCCTTCGACAGAGAGGATGACTATGATTTCTAAATGGGCAAAACGCTTTTACCAGATGGCAGAACTAGTGGCGTCTTGGAGTAAGGACCCATCAACACAAGTCGGTGCAGTTATCACTAAACAGAATCGCATTGTATCTGTTGGATTTAATGGCTACCCGCACGGTGTTTCTGACAGTGTCGATACCGATGAACGCGAGTTGAAATATCTAAAAACACTGCATGCAGAAGAGAACGCAATTTTGTTCTCAAAACGTGATTTAGACGGATGTGATATTTGGGTGACGCATTTTCCATGTCCTAACTGCGCGGCAAAGATCATTCAAACAGGGATCTCACACGTGCACTGCCCTGAGCAATCTGAAGACTTTCTATCTCGCTGGGGAGATAAAATCCAAGTCAGCCAAGACATGTTCGATCAAGCGGGTGTGAAAGTCGATTGGCTACCACTAGAAGACATTGAAATTGAAGACAAAGACGTACGTTAATGTTTCGTTTTTGAATTTAAAAATAGCCCAGATGACTCTGGGCTATTTTTCCCCATTCAATCGACAAGAACCGCTCGACCTGGTCTGTTAACCGTGTTTTTTCGCGGTGATTTCAGCAATTTTGACGATGACAAGCACTGACTTCTCCATCATTTCAACCGAAATAAACTCATGAATCCCATGGAAGTTAAAACCACCAGTGAAGATATTCGGGCACGGCAACCCCATAAAAGATAAACGAGCGCCATCTGTACCACCACGAATAGGTTTTATAATTGGCTCCACATCACACGCTTCCATCGCTTGCTTTGCTAGCTCAATGATATGCGGGTAAGGCTCAACCATTTCTCTCATATTGTAATAGCTGTCTGTTATTTTCAGTTCTACAGAACCATGGCGTAAGCCCGCGTTCATATCATCAACGAGTTTCTGCATAAAGGCTTTACGCTCTTCAAGCCCCTGACGATCAAAGTCTCGGATAATGTAACCAAGCTCGCTTCGCGCCACGCCCATTTCTGCCGATTTTAAATGGAAGAACCCTTCGTAGCCTTCGGTTGTTTCCGGAGTTTGATCTTGGGGCATTTGAACTTGAAATTTCGCAGCCAAGTTCATCGCATTGACCATTTTGCCTTTTGCGGTACCTGGATGAACGCTAACACCATGAAAAATCACATCGGCGTTTGCCGCATTAAAGTTTTCGTATTCCAGTTCACCTTGCGGGCCACCATCAATAGTGTATGCCCATTTCGCGCCAAACTTTTCAACATCAAATAAATCTGCGCCCCGGCCAATCTCTTCATCTGGTGTAAAGCCGATACAAATGTCGCCGTGTGGAATGTCTGGATTTTCTAGTAACAGCGCGACCGCAGAGAGAATCTCAGCAATACCAGCTTTGTTATCCGCGCCAAGTAATGTAGTGCCATCGGTAGTGATAAGGTTATGGCCATGTAGATGATGTAAATCTGGATATTGCACCGGAGATAGCACTTCATCCCCCAACCCTAGCGCAATATCGCCGCCTTGGTAATCTTCAATAAATTGCGGTTTTACGTTTTTTCCTGAGGCGTCAGGCGCGGTATCCATATGGGCAATAAAGCCTATAGGCGGCACCTCATAATCAACGTTAGCTGGCAGTCTAGCCATCAAGTAGCCATTTTTATCTAATGTCACATCACTTAAGCCAAGTTCAATCATCTCTTTCTTAAGCAACTCAGCAAACACAAGCTGACCAGGCGAGCTTGGGCAAAGCGTAACATGTGGATTTGATTGGGTATCGAACGTGACGTAGCGAAGAAATCTTTCAACTAAATGTTTCATATTTATTCTCATTGTTTTTATACGATGAGGCTTTATCAACCATCAATAAGCTGACCTTACCTCATCAAACCTCAAGCTATGTTACGCTCTTAGCTCAATAAGAATTTGCTTTGAATCATTTTTTCATAAGAAAGGCTACGGCACATCCCCTCGTCAATTGAAGCATGAATCTAATCTAATAATTCCTCAGCTAGTACTCGCCACTCTTTTACCTTACCGCGAAAATGACGCCATTGTTTATCGGTCATAGATTGAGAAATATCTAATGTCAGTTGATCGACCAGCACAAAGTTAGAATCAATATTTTTAGAAAGCTGCTCACTGTAATAGCTCTCTGGCTCGAACAACAGGCGCATAAATATATCCTGATAAGTGACAGCATTGGACTTGTTGTCGAACAGATATTCGAGCTCTTGATATATCGTTGCTCGATAACCTCTCCATAAAGGACTGTTAAGAGTGACTTGTTGAGAAAACGTTTGAGCTAATTGGCGCTGACTTTCTGATAGACTTCCCAACCACTCTTCCATCCATTCTTCTGTGTTATCTAGAATAATTTCACGTATTTCATCTTCCGTTTTATCCGCATATTTTGCGTTTCGCTCTTGATAATGCTCTTGTACATTACTCAGAAATTCCCGTTCTTGATCTTTCGTTAACTGTAAACTCAAAGCAAAAAGGTCTGGTGCCGCTTTGCTTACCACTCTATCGTAATGCGCTCGCATTCTATCTCGATTTTCCTGCAAATAATTTAGGGTGATATCGCTCGCTTTTAATCTCTCAAGCTCTTTTAAATGATCGATATATAACGGTAACTCTTCTTTCTTATGCCATTCTGCTAACAATAATAAGCGTTCTTCGACCAAGACTTCTTGTTCACCTTGCAGAGAAACATAATCCTCTATGTAATCGATAACGAACCAATCGATATTGCTGTATAGAAACTTCTTCGTACATCCGGCAAGAAGAAATACGAAACAAAATAGAAGGCCATAACCAAGCACCTTATTAGATACACCCTGTAATTTAGTCACTTATTCGTATTCCCTTTTCTATTGATTAAGTTCTATACTCAACTTGTATCACTTAATATTGCGGCAAACTTACACCAGTGTGACAAATATTGATTGCCACCTTAATAATATATAGAGTTTGAAATTAACTTTTTGATCACAACTATCCGCAAAAAAGTGAGTTAGAGCGCAATTATCGGCTAAAAAACACACCGAACGACGCTCCCTATAACGGCATATAATTTGCATGGATGTTTTTTGGATGGTTTATGGAGGCGAAGTATGGCAGCCGCTGAGCAACTTGATACCAGTGTAGAATATGAGATTCGATATTTTGAACAGGGGAAAATGCACTGCATGAGAGTCATTGCTGAAAGCAAAAAAGTGGCTTATCAGTACTATTTAGAGTGCGGTAAGCACAACAGTGACTTGTACTCTATTCGCCCAGACAAATAAAAAAACCGCCTTAAAGGCGGTTTTTTTATTATTAAAATTACGCTAAACGATTGATTCCATTGGTGGTTTGGGATTGTTCTTCAACTGTATTATTTGATGTCGCCAAAGCGCTCAAGATAAAGAACGGTTGCCGCAGTACGAGAAGGAACTTGAAGCTTTTTAAGTAAACTCTTCATATGCACTTTAACCGTGGATTCAGAAATAAAAAGACGATCGGCAATCTGCTTGTTGCGGAAACCTCTTGCCACCTCTCTTAAGATCTGCGTTTCGCGATCCGTCAGCGTATCAAAAACGTCCTCTTGTCCTGAACGCTCACTCAAATACTTAGAAACTTCTTGGCTGTAAGCTTTGTCACCTTGATGCGCTTGTTTTAGCAACTCAACCAGCTCATCAGGCTCAGTATCTTTCAATAAATAGCCATCTGCGCCACTTCGAACTATTGCTTCTATGTCAGCAGGACTATCCGATACGGTTAAGATAACAATTCGAGCTTCACAACCATCAGCACGTAGCGCTTGTAAGGTATCGAGGCCTGACATGCCTTTCATATTGAGATCAAGAAGTACAAGATCCAGTTCCAGCTCATGCGCTTTCGCTACCGCATCTGCGCCATTACTTGCTTCTGCAACGACTTCAAACTCAGGCTCAAAGCTTAAAAGTTGGTGAATACCTCGTCGCATGAGTGGATGATCATCCACCAGCATTACTTTACACACTGTCACTGTTTACTTCCTTACTATGTTGGAATTCTAGTTTTACGGTACAGCCTTTGTTTATCGATGCTTCAATGTGAAGATCGGCATGCAGCCTAGCGGCTCGCTCTTGCATGATACTCATACCGTAATGATTTAATTTTTCGTCTTGATGTTCAAAGCCTATTCCATCATCGGTAACGGTTACTGTGACTTTTCCATCATTATCAAGACATTGAATGTGAATATTATCTGCTTGCGCATGCTTGATGGCATTAATTGCCGCTTCTCTTATCAACTGTAGTAAATGAACCTGCTGGTGTGCATCCAGTTCGGTTGAAGAAAGTCTATTTTTTAACGTAATGTCAGCGACGGTTTGTTCGTTGAGCGTTTCGACCATATCTTGCAATGCTTGGCCAAAACAGCCCTCTTTAATCGTAAGACGAAACGTCGTCAGTAATTCGCGTAGTTGGGTATAAGCAGCAGATAAGCCCGTATCCAACTCGGCAATGACTTGATTCGCCTGAGCTATCGCTTTTTCATCAGGCAAATTCTTTACGCTTCTCTTTAATAAAGCGACCTGAATTTTTAAATAGGAGAGTGCTTGAGCTAATGAATCATGCAGTTCCCGAGCAATGGTGGCTCGCTCTTCCATCAGTAGGATTTGTTCTGCTTGGCGTTGGGCTCGATTGTAATACACGGCACGCGATAAAATCTGCACAAAGTTGTCAATCAGTGCCTCATTCGGACAAGGTAACCCGGCCTTCCAATACAAATAGCCTAAGTGCTCACCGTCTAACGTTAGAGCCTTACTATGGCAATCTTCATCACAGTCGTGGCAACCCTCTTCCCCTTCCATCAATATCCAACTCGGTTCTCCCAATTGCTCTATTTCAAGTTTGACCGCTTTAATGCCTTCAAGACTTGCAATATGTTGCAATATGGCTTGGAAGTTATCCTGATTAATACGCGAAGCCGTTAACTCTTTCGACGAGTCATACAATACTTCTAAAGACTGATTCGCATGCTGTAATTTACGCGTTTTTTCATCAACCGCTTGTTCTAGCCCCCGGTATAACTTACCAAGGTCCGTCGCCATCCGATTAAAGGTTCGAGTCAGGATCCCCATTTCATTATCGCTGGATACATCAAGCGATATATTAAATGAGCGATTCTTAATTTGCTCGCTAGCAAAAACTAAAGCACGCAAAGGCCGTACAACTTCGAGGCGCACAAAATGAACAACAAACATACTGACACAAAGAATGCCGCCTAGCCCTAACCCACCAATCCAAGCTAAGTTAATCAGCTTTTGTTCCGAAAAGCTTTGAAGCTTAAATACAAACTCATCGATCTGATTTACAAAACCAGCCACTAGGAGTTGGTACTCCGCCGGATTATCTCCTCTCAACACCGACTTGAGCTCATGCCATCTCATAATAAGACGGTAGTAATCATGAGTAATGTCTTCTGGCACTGACCAGTGCTGGAGTGCTTTCATGGAAGTTGAATATATCGAATGTTCAAATGCGTCAATATGTGAAGAGTAATCAACAGATTTAATCTGAATATCATGTGCCAAACGATAACTTTGCATTCGCATTGAGCCAGCAATATTGACGGCTTCTGCATCATTCAAGCTTGACGCTAACGTAAAAATTGCAAAACCAGTCGTAGCAACTGAAAGCAGCAAAATAAGAAGCATCGCGGACGCAATCGTGCGCGTCACTGACTTTTTCACATTTTTAAACAATCTGAGTTCCTCGCCCATTAACAGCCCTATTTGTACGTGCAATGAACCCATTACCTTTCAACTTTATCAATATGTGATCACCTGCGACGGAATTTATTGATCCAAAACAATATTGCATCCCATTTACCTCCTAAGAGGTATTTATACAAATATGTCAAAAACTACAATTTCGTTAGTTTAAATGACAGTTTATTAATGAAAATTGTGGACTATGCTTAGTTTGGGTTCCAAGTTTCGAGGTGACTAAGTGGTAGACCTTTCCAGAAGAAGACTCTTTGCAAGAAAAGCGCACCCCGACAACGCCGTACGTTTGCCTTGGTTAACCAAGCCAGAACAGTTTACGGACGATTGCACTCGCTGCGGTAAATGCATTGAGGCCTGCGAAACAAAGATTATAACTAAAAGTGATGGCGGATTCCCTGCGGTCGATTTTTCTATTGATGAGTGCACATTTTGTTATCAGTGTGCAGACGCCTGTCCTGAGCCCCTTTTCTTGCCAAAAACAGAGCAACCTTGGCAAGCGAAAGCAAGCATCAATGATAGCTGCTTAGCAAAACAAAATGTCGAATGCCGAAGCTGTGGGGATATGTGCGACCCGATGGCAATTCAGTTCAAATTAGAGCTGGGGAAAGTAGCACAACCCAATTTAGACCTTGATGAGTGTAACGGCTGCGGCGCCTGTGTTTCAGTGTGCCCGACTTCATCCATCAATGTGAGCAATATAACAGCCTAAGCCGTATGTCGTCGGCCAAAGGCAATAAATGAGAGAGCTATATGTCACTAAATGAAGTGCATATTTCAAGTTTGGTAGTACACGTACTGCCAGAACATCTGGACGAAATCAAACAACAGATCGAAGCACATGAAAATGCGGAAATCTATGGTGACAGTCCAGAAGGCAAGATTATCGTCGTGCTTGAAACCGAAAACCAAGGTTTTATCACAGACACTATCGATGCCATCAACAATTTACCGAATGTCTTGAGCACGGTATTGGTTTATCACCAAATCGAAACTGGGCTTGAAGAAACGGATGAAGAAGACACTGGAACACAACATTCCCAAATCGAGGGTGAAGTATGAAAATGACAAGACGTGCGTTTGTGAAAGCAAACGCGGCTGCATCAGCTGCTGCTGTCGCAGGTGTGACACTACCAGCATCTGCAGCCAACCTGATTGCAAGCTCTGATCAAACCAAAATCACATGGGACAAAGCACCTTGTCGTTTCTGTGGTACAGGCTGTTCTGTTCTTGTTGGTACTCAAAATGGCAAAGTGGTAGCAACACAGGGTGACCCAGAAGCACCAGTAAACAAAGGCCTAAACTGTATTAAAGGCTACTTCCTTTCTAAGATCATGTACGGTCAAGACCGTCTGACCCAGCCGATGCTGAGAATGAAAGATGGCAAATTCCACAAAGACGGTGAATTTACACCTATCTCTTGGGATGACGCTTTCGACATCATGGCTGAGAAATGGAAAGCTTCCCTCGAGAAAAAAGGTCCAACAAGCGTAGGTATGTTTGGCTCAGGCCAATGGACAGTAATGGAAGGCTACGCTGCGTCAAAGCTAATGAAAGCGGGCTTCCGTTCAAACAACATTGATCCAAACGCTCGTCACTGTATGGCTTCTGCTGTAGTTGGCTTTATGCGCGCATTCGGTATCGATGAGCCGATGGGTTGTTACGATGATTTTGAGAACGCAGACGCATTCGTTCTATGGGGCTCGAACATGGCAGAGATGCACCCTGTTCTATGGACTCGTATTACTGACCGTCGCCTAAGTCACCCTCACGTTAAAGTGAACGTGCTTTCTACTTACTACCACCGTTCATTTGAGTTGGCAGATCACGGCTACATTTTTAATCCACAGTCTGACCTAGCGATTGCTAACTTCATCGCGAACTACATCATCGAAAACGATGCGGTAAACTGGGACTTCGTGAACAAGCACACTAACTTCACTCAAGCAGATACCGACATCGGTTACGGCCTACGTGACGATGATCCGCTACAAAAAGCAGCGAAGAATCCTAACTCAGGCAAACTAACGTCTATCTCTTTCGAAGAGTACAAAAAGTCTGTTGCACCTTACACAGCTGAGAAAGCCTCTGAAATCTCTGGTGTTGAAAAAGAAAAGCTTATCGAGCTTGCGAAGCAATACGCCAATCCAAATACGAAAGTAATGTCACTTTGGACAATGGGTATGAACCAACATACTCGTGGCGTGTGGATGAATAACTTGGTTTACAACATCCACCTACTAACCGGTAAGATCTCAACTCCAGGTAACAGCCCATTCTCACTAACGGGTCAACCATCTGCGTGTGGTACGGCTCGTGAGGTTGGTACTTTCGCTCACCGTCTACCTGCAGACATGGTGGTTGCTAACCCTAAACACCGTAAGATTGCAGAAGACATCTGGAAACTGCCAGAAGGTACGATTCCACCAAAACCTGGCTTCCACGCCGTATTGCAAGACCGCATGTTGAACGATGGCGTTCTGAACTGTTACTGGGTTCAATGTAACAACAACATGCAAGCAGGTCCAAACATCAACACTGAACGTCTTCCAGGTTACCGCAACCCTGAAAACTTCATCGTTGTGTCTGACCCATACCCAACAGCGACAGCACAAGCAGCAGACCTTATTCTTCCAACAGCAATGTGGATTGAGAAAGAAGGTGCTTACGGTAACGCAGAGCGTCGTACTCAAGCTTGGTACCAACAAGTGGGCACGGTCGGTCAGGCAAAATCTGACCTGTGGCAGCTAATGGAGTTCTCGAAACGCTTCAAAATGGAAGAAGTGTGGCCTGAAGAGCTGCTAGCGAAAGCGCCTCAGTACCGTGGTAAAACCATGTACGACGTACTATACCGCAATGGTAATGTCGACAAGTTCCCTATCGAAGAAGCTCGCGAATTGAATGACGATGCCCACCACTTCGGTTTCTATGTTCAAAAAGGTCTGTTTGAGGAATACGCAACGTTTGGCCGTGGTCACGGGCATGATTTAGCACCATACGACCGTTACCATGAAGTGCGTGGTCTACGTTGGCCAGTTGTTGATGGTAAGGAAACACAATGGCGCTTTAAAGAAGGTTCTGACCCATACGCAAAAGAAGGTTCTGGTTGGGATTTCTACGGCAATGCTGACGGCAAAGCGAAGATCATCTCTGCACCATATGAAGCGCCACCAGAAGTGCCAAACGATGAGTTTGATATGTGGCTATGTACTGGTCGTGTTCTTGAACACTGGCACACAGGCACCATGACTCGTCGTGTACCTGAGCTATACAAAGCAGTACCAGACGCAGTGTGTTACATGCACCCTGAAGACGCAAAAGCGCGTAACGTGCGTCGTGGTGAAGAAGTACTCATGGCAAACAAACGCGGCGAAGTACGCGTTCGTGTTGAAACTCGCGGTCGTAACCGTCCGCCAAAAGGTTTGGTATTCGTACCGTTCTTTGATGCACGTATTTTGATTAACAAGCTCATCCTAGATGCGACTGACCCACTGTCTAAACAGACAGACTTTAAGAAGTGTCCAGTCAAAATCACTAAGATTGCTTAACCTCCAGATACCGAATGCTACGGCCGTCATTATGGCGGCCTAATAAAGAATTTAAGCCATAAAGGCGGAGATGAAATGATGAAAAAATTACTTGTCGCACTTTTATCTGTAGGTGCTTTAGTGACAGGCATTGCGCAAGCTGAGTTAGATAATCCAGGTGGCATTGGTGGTCTAGAGTCTCTACGTGGAATGTCTCAATTGGAAGACACACGCCCAGCAGATGAGTTCAAAGACTTCCCAAAAGACCAGATTGTTGAAGATAGCTTTGTTTATCAACCACCGTTGATCCCACACAGCATCCGTCACTACGAAGTATCGTTAAATGCTAACAAGTGTCTTGCGTGCCACAGCTGGAAAAATGCAAAAGAGTCAGGCGCGACTAAAATTAGCGTAACGCACTATGTAAACCGAGAAGATGCTGTATTGGCGGATATGTCTCCTCGTCGTTACTTCTGTTTGCAATGCCACGTGCCGCAAACTAATGCTAAGCCACTAGTTGAAAACAAGTTCGAGGCAGTTGATTCGCTTCAGTAATTGAAACGCGAGTACGAAGAGGTTATTTATGAAAATACTTAAAGCGTTTTGGAAAAGACTGAAGAACCCAAGTAAAGCTGCCGCTGGTGTGGTTTTGTTCTTAGGTTTTGCTGGCGGTCTTTTGTTTTGGGGCGCATTCAACACAGGTATGGAGGCAACCAACACAGAAGAGTTCTGTTCTGGCTGTCACGCACCAATCGTTGCTGAAATTCAAGAAACAATTCACTACTCTAACCGTTCTGGTGTTCGTGCCATCTGCTCAGACTGTCACGTTCCTCATGAATGGACAGATAAGATCGTTCGTAAAGTACAAGCATCCAAAGAGCTATTCGCTCACTATGTTCTACGTACTATCGATACACCAGAGAAGTTCCAAGAGCGTCGAGGACACCTTGCTGAGCGAGAGTGGGCGCGAATGAAAAAGAATGACTCTCTTGAGTGTCGTAACTGTCACGAGTTTGATTACATGGATTACTCTCAACAAGGCTCACGAGCAGCGGAGCAGCACTCTACTGCGCTAGCTTCTGGAGAGAAAACCTGCGTAGATTGTCACAAAGGCATCGCGCACAAACTACCGGACATGAGCGGCGTTGAAGGCTGGCACTAAGGAGACTTCCCATGAGTACTTTAGAATCTGTAATTTGGCATATCCTTGGCTATAGCGCCATGCCTGTGATTATTCTTTCCGGCTTTGTGGCAGTAGCAGCAATCTCTCTCTGGCTGCTGTCATTTGGTAAGGATAAAGAGGTGTAACGTAACGCACTTCTACCCGTCAACTTGCCTATTTGTTGACACTAAGCGCTGAGTATCTACTCGGCGCTTTTTTATTCACCGTCACTTTCGACCCCAGAGTTTCCTCAACCGATACGTATATTCAATCGGTGTAATAAGGTAACCAGTAACGACCAAAAAAAGCGACCATAAAGGTCGCTAAAATTTACTGCTATAGGGAGTTGTTTAAGACTCTTTTACTGGCAGAACCTGCTTGACGTATTGCCCTGGCGCTTCATCTATTGCTGGGTGGTCTTCCGAGCCAATAGGGAATGGTTCGACTTGCTCTTTTGGATTGAATTGAAGTAGCCATTCATTCCAATGTGTCCACCACGATCCCTCTTTGTGCTCGGCATTATTCAACCACTCGTCAGCCGAATCATCCAAAGTATCGTTCAACCAATAACCATACTTATTTTTCGCTGGAGGGTTCACGATACCCGCAATATGACCCGACTCACCGAGAACAAACGTTTTGTTGCCACCAGTGTTCAGGGCACCACGATAAGTTCCCTGCCATAACGCTATATGGTCTTCTTTCGTTGATACAAAATAGCTAGGAATTTTGATCTTGTTTAGGTCAATCCATACCCCACCAATTTTGACGCCTTTGTCTTGCACTAGCTTATTCTCTAAATAGAGCTCACGAAGCAAGAAGTTATGGGAGGCAGCACTCACGTTGGTACTGTCACTATTCCAGTACAACAAGTCAAAATCGACTGGGCTGTTGCCCTTCAAGTAGTTGTCGACATAGTAGTTCCAGTACAAGCTGTTTTCACGCAGTAAGCTGAATGTGACGCTTAATGAACGACCGTCCATATACCCTTTTGCGTTGTTTTGCGCCTCAATTGCACTCACAATGGTGTCATTGATGTACGCGCCAACTTCGCCTGGCTGAGAAAAGTCGAGCAATGTGGTGAAGAAAGTCGCTGATTTAATACGCTTCTTCATACGTTTTGCCGCATAGTACGCAACCGTGCTCGCCAGAACCGTACCACCGATACAGTAACCAGCCGCGTTGATTTGCTCTTGGCCCGTTATATCTTCAATTGCCGCGACGGCTTTGACGACGCCTTCTGTCACATAGTCACCAAACTCTACATGCGCTTGTGCCTTGCCTGGGTTACGCCAAGACATCATAAATACGCTATGTCCCTGCTCTAGCAACCATCGAACCATTGAGTTCTTCGCTGTTAAGTCAAGGATGTAGTATTTATTAATGAAAGGCGGAACGATGAGCAGTGGCGTCGCATTCACTTTCTCTGTTAGAGGTCGATATTGAATCAACTCAAACAATTCGTTTTGAAAAACCACATCGCCCGGAGTGGTCGCCACGTCATCACCCACGCGGAACGCATTGTTGTTCGTCATACGAATTTTCAAAATGTCCGCACTGGACTCAACGTCTTCTTTTAACTGCTCTAAGCCAGCCAGAAGGTTTTGACCGTTTTGCTCAAGTGTCAGTTTCAAGAGTTCTGGATTCGTCGCGATGAAATTCGAAGGGGAAAGTGCATTGATGGCTTGACGAGAAAAGAAAAGTATTCGCTCTTTAGATTTTTCATCCAAACCTTCGAGTGACTCAATTGTATCTAAATAAGTCTTGCTGAATAACAGGTAGGATTGCTTAATGAAGCTATACATCACCTCATTTTGCCACGCTTCATTAGAAAAACGCTTGTCCCCTTTTTCTGCTTCAATGACCTGTTTTTGGTTACCCGCCAACGCGACATTCTGCCAAATTTGTAGCTGCTGTTCCCACCATTCTGCTTGCAGTTTTAAGATCGCAGCAGGTTGATTTACAGCTTGTTCGAAGAGTTTGGCAGTGTCTTCCAAGTTCACTTCTTGCATGGCCTTATTTAAAGGAGAGTTCACGACTGCCTTGTTCACTTCGAAATCATGCCACCACTGTTGATTGGTTTGTTGAAGCTGTACAAGATAGTCCGAAAAGAAGTGCTGAAACATAGTCTTACTCCTATATTCGGAAAAAACAACGCCGCCCAAATTAGGGTCTAGAGACCCTAAGGCGGCGAGAATCGGACAAATTACGCTGGAGTAACAGTCTTTAGATTTTCCGAAGTCATTTTCTCAACGTCTTCTTTGAACTCCTTCGCAATAGCTTGAAGCTTGTTGCTGTCGTCCATCATTTGTTGAGAAAGCTTAGTAAGAACGCTTAGTTGCTGGCTGTTGAAAGCAGTCAATGACGTTACGTCTTTGATTTCTGATGCCGCTTTCATTTGGTTCAGACCCACTTCGCTGTAAGTACGAATTGCGTTCAGTTGAAGCTCAGTCAACACTTCTACGTTTTTTGTCACTAGCTTGTTGAACTTCAAGTAAGGTTCTAGATTTTTTTCAGTTTGATCGCTAAAGGTTTTGAAGAAATCTGTGTACATGGTTTATCTCCTAGAGAAAGAATTAAAAATGTCCGTTTAAATAATTACTTAACTGCTTTTATAACCACAGCCGTCCCCATGCCGCCGCCCACACAAAGTGATGCGACACCATATTGACCATTTTGCTTATGAAGCTCGTGAACAAGCGTCACTAAGATTCGGTTGCCCGATGCACCAAGTGGGTGACCTAGCGCGATAGCACCACCATTAAAGTTCGCTTTATCTTGAATCGCGTTAACGGGAACTTGGTTGGTTTCCGCCAACTGATGAATCACGCCAAGTGCTTGCGCAGCAAATGCTTCGTTTAACTCGTAAACGTCAATGTCGTTTACCGTTAATTCCGCTTTTGCTAATGCTTTATTGACTGACTCCACTGGACCTAGACCCATGATTTTCGGATCAAGTCCCGATTGCGCATAGCTTACGATCTCAGCAATAGGCGTGAGTCCATGTGCTTTAACTGCGCTCTCAGACGCGACGATAATTGCACTCGCACCATCGTTAATACCTGATGCATTCCCCGCAGTCACAGTGCCTTCACGGTCAAAAGCAGGGCGCAGCTTGCTTAACGCTTCCATGGTCGCATTAGCCTTTGGGTATTCGTCGGTATCGAATAGCACCGTTTCACGGCGTTGCTTTACTTCTACGGGCACAATTTCGTCTTTGAATTTGCCCGCTTCGATTGCCGCCACCGCTTTCTGTTGGCTAGACAGCGCATACTCGTCTTGCTGTTGACGGGTTAGGCCGATTTCTTTTGCAACGTTTTCTGCCGTCACACCCATGTGATATTGGTTATAAACGTCGGTTAAACCATCTGCTACGAGCAGGTCTTTCAGCTCTAGGTTGCCCATTTTGTTGCCATCACGAATACTACTTGGCGCGGCAAACGGAATCTGAGACATGACCTCAACACCTGCTGCAACAACAATCTCTGTATCGCCACTACGGATATGTGAAACCGCATCCATGACGGTTTTCATGCCACTGCCGCAAACCATGTTTACGCCGTATGCAGGAACAGATTCAGGAATCCCAGCAAACAATGCGGCTTGGCGGCCAACCCCCATGCCTTGACCTGCGCCGACAACGTTGCCAACAATCACCTCATCAATCTTATCACCAGTCAACTTTGCCGCTTCTAACGCGCCTTTAATCGCTACTGCTGCCAGATCGCCAGCTGAGGTATTTTTAAGACTGCCACCAAAGGCGCCAATTGGAGTGCGCTTCGCCGCTACGATAAATACTTTTTCCATCATCTTCTCTCCTTAGTGCATGTATAGGCCGCCGTTCACCGACAAAGTCTCACCGGTGATATAGGCACCGGCATCGCTGACCAAGAAGCTGACTGATGCTGCAATTTCTTCTGGTGTAGCAAGGCGTTTCATTGGGATTTGATTCGTGATGGATTCCAATACTTCTGGCTTCATTTGCTCAACCATTGGCGTACCTGTGTACCCCGGAGCGATAACATTGACCGTCACACCCGAGCGAGCACCTTCATACGCCAAGGCTTTAGAGAAACCTATCATCCCAGCTTTCGCCGCCGAGTAGTTTGCTTGACCAAACTGCCCTTTTAGGCCATTGACTGAAGAGATGTTAATGACACGACCACCGCCTTTTTCGCACATCGCAGCGAACAGAGGTTGCGTAACGTTGAATAGACTATTGAGGTTGGTATTAATGACGTCATTCCAAGCTTGCGCAGTCATCTTTTTAAACACGCCATCACGTGTGATACCTGCGTTGTTGATAACGACATCAATGGTCCCTTCTTCCTCAAGCAATTGCGCTAACTTTGCTGCACACTCTGCAGTGTTTGTTACGTCCAACTCAAAAAGGCGAACCTGATCTTTGGTAAACCCTTTACTGTTGAACCACTCCAACGCACATTCATAGTTGCCTGTGAAATACGTAGCGATTACACGGTAACCATCATTCACTAATTGAGAGGAAATAGCAGAACCAATTCCGCCTTTTGATCCGGTGATCAAAGCGACTTTCTTCATCGAAGAATCCATTCTTAACGGCATTTAAAAAAGCAAACTAAATACACTGATGAAATAAATCACCAACTGACGTGTTTATTTATTCTTTTGGCTATCAATCCTGTGATGCCTTTTATTTTAAGTTAAACCAGAAATATTACATTTCAAATAAAAAACTAATCCATTTGCATAAGATTGATTTAGATCTCATTAAACATGAAATGTTATAAAATGGTTAACTATTTATAAGTCATTGTTTTAAATAAAATAAAGTTAAACACAAGCTTATCAGAACATAAATTTAATCATTATTTATCAATAAGTTACATACCGAACAGTGGACGTTACATCATCTCATGATTTCAGATACTACTCTCATGATCAGAGTTGTTATCTATAAATACGATTAGAATAATAATTCAAATATCAATATAAGCAATTGTCAGTAATATCATTTAATTACTAACTTAAATGATATTACTGACAGTATAACCTTAATTTTATATTTATAGTTTTACTTATGAAAACTGGTATATTTAGAATGTAAAAAATAGAAGAAAACGTCTCATTTTGGTGCAGTTCGCACTATTATGACGCAGCAATTAAAAAATAATTTCAGTTTTATTTTAAATATCCAAATAACATCAATTAACTAGCATTTAACGTATCGAATCACTTTTTATCTATTGAAGTACCGGTACGGTGCAATATTCGATGGTGCCATCTCCTAAAGCAATCATCTAGATTCTTTAACCCAGTAAATTGATGTTATACCCAAATGACGTCAAGATGCAGAAATCGTGTCAGTGACATGCTCCGCAGGGCGAGTTTCCTTATCCCACAGCCTTTGTTAACGATTTTTGATTTAGAACCACTAGATCTTCAAATCGTTGCCGTGCCTGTGAGCCAAGTCATTCTCGCTGAACCTAAGCACCTTGAGGTTATTTGGGGATATTTGGGGATAGTATCCTTTATCAATTTGCACTATCTTTGTGGCTTCTATCAAATCACTTAGTTATCAACAAACATGAATCTTGCATTGCTCAGTATGTTCATCCCTACCTTCTTTTTTGTCTCAATTACACCAGGAATGTGCATGACGCTCGCCTTAACGCTAGGAATGAGTATCGGTTATCGCCGCACATTATGGATGATGATTGGTGAACTCGTCGGTGTCGCGCTGGTTTCAGTCTCGGCAGTACTAGGGATCGCAGCGATCATGCTCAACTATCCTTGGATGTTTATCGCACTAAAGTTTATTGGTGGCGGCTACTTACTCTATCTTGGTGTAGAAATGTGGCGATCTCGAGGTAAGTTAGCAATAAATGTCGATAATTTAGAAAAACCCAAAAGTGGCAATGTCGCGCTCATCATGCAAGGCTTCGTTACCGCTATCGCAAACCCAAAAGGCTGGGCATTTATGATTTCTCTACTGCCGCCTTTTATCGATCAAAATGCGGCTCTTGCTCCACAGCTGATCGTGCTTGTCTCCATCATCCTTCTTTTTGAGTTCATTTGTATGTCTCTGTATGCCACGGGTGGTAAAGGACTGAAACGCGTGTTGGGTCAATCAAAGAATGTGCGCCTGATGAACCGTATCGCGGGCACTTTAATGATGGGGGTTGGTGTTTGGCTATTACTGAGCTAAAGCAACGCTGGAAATGATGAAAAATATCCTAAGAAAAGTTACGCGAAACATAAGTGAAGTATTAGATTTTCAGGCCCGGGTTTGGGTCGTAAACGTTTATGCTGGAGAACACAAAGGCGAATCTTACGTTGTAAACGAAGACAGCTTTTCCGAGCCATTGCAATGGATGAAAAAGAAAGGTTATCACACATCCATGTTGCGCCTGGTTGAATCGATGAAGCGCTCTCAAATCATTGAGTTCGATTTAGGTCACGTCAAACACCGCCTGATGCGTGTGAAATAGCACAAAGTAAAACGCCACTCAAACTGAGTGGCGCGAGCACTTTTTACCTTCAGCACCTCGTATTACGGCGCGGTATCAATCTCAACAGGCAAGTAATGCTTCGGTTCGAGCTTGAACAGTTCAGGTAATACGGTACCAATGGAAATGGAAGACCATGTACCTGATAGCACACCAATAAACATCGCTGTTGAGAAACCCGCTAGCGGTGCTCCCCCCATAATCCATAGTGCACCAACAGTAATCAGTGTTGTGCCTGAAGTCACCATCGTTCTAGAGAACGTCGCGATGACAGCCTGGTCATTGATGTCTCCCATTTTCCAACTTTGTTTCGCGATCAGTAGCTCACGAATTCGATCTGAAATGATGATCGAATCATTCAATGAGTAGCCTAAAATTGCCAATACGGCAGCAAAAACCGTTAAGTTGAATTCCATTTGGGTAACGGCGAAGAAGCCGAGGACGACAATTACGTCATGAGCCAGAGCAAATACAGAGCCACTCGCTAAGCGCCATTCAAAACGGAAACACAAGTAACCAAGGATGCTCAGCACACAAATCAATAGTGCTAAACCGCCTTGGTCAAACAAATCCTGGCCAACTTGAGCACCAACAATACTGTTGCTGACGACATCAACTTGATGTGAAACTGGCTTTAATACCTCTTCCACACTTGGCAGAGTTTGCCCTTCTTCAGGGGCGGAGTAGCGAATGAGCCAACGACCATCTTCACCTGTGCGGGTGACAGAGGTTGATTCACCAAGTTTTGGTTGTAGTGCATCAAGCAGATCGTGGTTGGTTAACGACTTATCGACTTTCACTTCTGTCACCATACCACCAGTGAAATCCAAGCCGAGATTCAACCCTTTAAAGCCCAGAGCACCAAGTGCGATCACCGTCAAAACGATAGAAACTAGCGTAGTAAAGTGGCGAATTTTACGAATATTTTGTTTTAGCATTTCGACCATGATTAAACCCTCACATCACGACGGGCATCTCGGCCCCAAATTAAATTGATCATTGCTCGAGAGGCAAATACGCCTGTAAACATACTGGTTAACAAACCTAATCCGAGTGTTAAGGCAAAGCCTTGGATTGGGCCGTTACCGATGGCGTATAAAATCACGGCGGTGATCATGGTAGTAATGTTGGCATCAAGGATGGTCGAGAACGCGCTATCAAAGCCCAGATCAATCGCTTGAGCGAAACTGCGGCCTTCACGCATTTTGTCCTTAATACGTTCGAAGATAATAACGTTGGTGTCCACTGCCATACCAACGGTTAACACCAACCCTGCAATACCTGGAAGTGTTAGCACCGCACCTGGTAACAAGGCAATTAGGCCAAGCAAACAAAGCATGTTGGCACAAAGCGCCACGTTCGCCACCCAACCTAAGCGGCGGTACCAAAGGGCCATAAAGGTCAGTGTTAACCCCATACCCAAAGCAAGTGCCGCAAAACCATTTTCAATGTTTTCAGCTCCCAAAGAAGCACCAATAGTGCGCTCTTCTACGATAGTAACCGGGGCTGTTAGCGACCCCGCACGAAGTAATAGCGCTAACTGCTGCGCTTCGTCCATGCTGCCAGCGCCGGTAATACGGAATTGGCTACCAAGTTGAGATTGAATAGTCGCAATGCTGATAACGCGCTCGCTGCGCTCTGTTACGCCACGATCGTTTGTCTTGTATTCGCGATAAACCGTCGCCATTGGTTTGCCAATATGCGTTGCAGAGAAATCACTCATCTTTTTACCGCCCGCGTGGTCAAGCGAGATGTTAACTTCTGACATACCCATATTGTCGACGCCTGCACGAGCGTTAACAATGTGCTCACCCGTTAGGACTGGTCGTTTCTCCAGAACAACAGTTCGGCCATCGTTATCTTTCAGCACAAGATCTTGGCCACTTCGCGCTTGGCTTGCATCTTTCACTTCGTAGAATGCCAAACTCGCAGTGGCACCAATAACGTTTTTCGCTTGTGCTGGGTCTTGTACACCTGGGAGCTCAATACGAATGCTGTCTTTACCCTGACGCTGAACTAATGCTTCCGTAATGCCTAGCTCTTCTATACGACCACGCATAATCTTCAAGTTTTGTTGCAATGTCGTTGATTGGAACTCTTGAATATTCTGCTCACTTGGCTCAAGAACAAAACCGCGAGACGAGCTTTTCACCACCCAACCTGGATAGTTTTGACGCAAGAATTTATTTACTTCAGCCAGGGCGGTATCACTCTCACTGTTTACCGCAATGCGGTTACCACTTTCTGCGCGAATTTGTACACCACGCACGCGCTGCTCTCGCAGGCTTGCTTTGATCTCATCGATCAAAGCATTACGTTGCTCCTCAAATGCTTTATTTACGTCGACATTCAAGAGGAACTGTACCCCACCGCGAAGGTCAAGACCGAGTTTGATTGGGCTAAACCCCATCTCATTCAGCCACTCTGGAGCAACAGACACATATGAGAAGGTAATGCTGTCTTCTTTATTTAGCTCATTGTTCAGTAACGCACGAGCTTTGCTTTGCGCATTTTCATCATCGAATACAATGGTTGTTTTGCCATCTTTTTCGATGATTTTGTCTGCTGAGATGTGATTGGTTTTCAGTAGTTGATTCAACTGAACAACCGACATTTCACTGCTGTTTTGGTTTGAAAACGTTAGCTGGATCGATGGTTGCTCACCGAACCAAGTCGGAATCGCGCTTAACGTTAAGATAATGACCGTCGTGATTAATACGACATATTTCCAAGCTGAATAGTGATTCATCAGCTTTCTGTTCTTTTGCTGCTTTGCTGTTTTTTTCATGTAAACATCATCCCTTCACTACGAAGTGAAGCTTTTAATAACAAGGCTTAACACACGACAGATGCCCCCAGAAAAAATTCAGGGTATGAAATGCTCAGGACGGTTACGCCCTGTTGAATACAATCGTCGTGTTAAGAGTGCACAATGGTGCAAATAGATGGTGTTTAGGCAGAAAATTGACTATTGAGTGCGACGTACATTGCGTTGGTCTCTTTCCAACCAGAAATGCGATGATCGCTTGTGAAATGATAAAAAGTGTACTGGTTTTGACGCCAATTGATATCCATCAGGCTGTAGGCATAACCTGCGTCAGCATAGAAAGGCGTGTTTAGGTCACCAACAACGTCAACATGCTCATCATCAAGGCCTTCACGTAAGTGAGAAACCCAACGTTGAGTGTTAAATAGGGCTAGCGTATCGAGTCTTGCATGACCTTCAGAAATCGGAGACTGCGTCGTTTCTTCTGAGACTTCAGAAAAATCGATTGAGGTATTTGCAAAAGCAATACTCGCAACAAATGGTTGCAGCTTAGAAAAGTAAGGTAAATGAGCTTTCTGATCGATTTGCGCAGCAAAAACATGCGCTGGTAGCAACACCATCGCAAGCAGCATAAAAATCAATTTTTTCAAGCAAATCTGAGACATAAGAACTCACTAAAAACAAAACGAGTCGAGTTTTTTCACTCGACTCGATGATAGTATTCCTATTAATTATGGTTCACAACTAAAAAGTTATAAATCTCTAGAGGCTTTAAACTAAAGGCGCTCTGTTAGCGGTAAAAGATATCGCCTTTATCGACATCTAAATAGATTTTGTTTTCTTGCTCCAAACCACCACAATAAATGAAGTACACATTGCGCTTGTCATAAGTAACCGAACGAACCCAGCCACCGAGCTCTTCAAAATCACTCGGATCACAGGTTTCATCGTCCAACAATTGCTGTGTTTTCTTGCGGAAGATGTCCAAGTGGACTTTTAAATCATCCGACTTCTGCAAATATCCATCCAGTATTTCCAAACGCTCTTGTTCTTTAATAACTGGCTCTGCATCAGATAATCCTTCGGCATTCAACCACTCAGCTTTTTCTTCACCGCCCTCTTCATAAACAAGGTAACCAGAGATTCGATACCAACCATCCACTTTTTCTAACACCGATACTTTTTCTCCCTTATAGAGCGTATCGACAACCAAAGCATTAGCATTTGGCTTATTGTAAACATTGATTCGACGTTCAATGACATAGTATTCGGTCACTTCAGGGGGGGCGGTTTCTAAATCCAGAATCGGTTTGGATGTTCCTTCTTCCACTGGCGCTTGCTCCACTTGCGCAGCTTTTGGCGCCTCAGGTTCATCTTTTGGCATAAAGAAGAAATAGTATCCAGCACCCGCCCCACAGAACAACAGTATGACAATCAATGCGATGAGAATTTTCTTCATGTACTTTTCCTTTTCATTCTTTGTTCTTATCTCACCGGCAACACGCATGTCGCGGAAATTTGGGTATATACTCAAAAGGGTCGGTCAACTAACGCGAGCAATAATGATCAACAAACTCAATTGGATACTGTTGTTTCTTCTGTTCCCCATTATGGGGCACGCCAATATTCAATGTAACCCATCGTCGTGGAATGACAATCTTACCCAATTCAATCGTTTAGAGTCCAATTACAATAAGCATGTTGAGGTATTCAATGCACTTTTAGCCGAACATAAGCAGCGCCAGTTATTGTCCCAAACCTTTTCCCTACATGAACTCGTGTTACTTTGGCGCGCCCGCTCGAACCAAAATGCGTTCAAAACTCAATTAAAAGCCTCCATTCAATATAAAGAAGAACTCACGACTAAAGCTAATGAGTTGATTAAATTGAGCACACAATCTCAATGGTCAGCAAATGGATGGAAGAAACTTGCCCAAAAGTGCCGTGAGTCAAACGAAACTGCCAATCAAATCACTGCGGAGTGGTATAACACCAACGCTTTGCAACTTGCCGAGGATTACAAACGCCTTTCTTCACAGTACCAAGCACTAGCGCAACTCTATGATAAAGAAGCGAGATCGCTTCAATACGCTCAAGATGTTTCGAGGTAAAAATCGAGCCCGTTTTGAAAAGACGATGTCGGGTTTTCACTCCAATATTGGACGTTATTCGTGCTTTAATTCCCTCTTTTAGTGATCCCAACATTATATGTAAAATGGGACTGTTCCCTTTTACAAACTTGACTAAACCATGACCAAGAGAGGCAACTTATAGAGACATACGTCACAATAATGCTTTACTTATGGCCAATTTTTGGTTAATTTACCCATTAATAAAATTTAATAAAAAGTCACATTTGGCTGGAGATGATGCTACAACCATGGTTATCAATCGATTAAGTAACAGGGACTGTCCTAATGCTACCAAAGCCAAGTTTTTGTCAGTAGTTAGGCACGTAAAAGAGTTTGGTTCAATCAGCGATTTGGACCTTTGTAAAATCTTCGGAGAAACAATTTGGAGTGATGGGAGGGAATACCATTCAGCTGCGTTCTCATTCAAGGTTGATAGATACACAGGTAACTGTGAAATCTCACAATACAAGCACCAATAAGGCTTAAGAATTTATAAGGCGGAGTCAGGAAACTGATTCCGCTTTTTTGATCATCGCGATCGTAAAGTCGTGATCGGAATAACCCTCGATCAATTGTGCGTCTGGACATAGCCATCGGCAATAGCGTAACACCCCAACTTTATTATGCGATGCGAGCATTCTCATGCTCGGCAGCTTTTCTTCATCCAATAAGTTAAACACGCACCCTTTCTCTGCGGCCCGGTACATTTTCTCGATCATCTCAATGGTATGATTTGGATTCGCGGATTGATAATTCAATGATCCAGAAGCAAAGACATAATCACTACGGGGAAATACCAACGTTGAAAAGTCGCCGCATACGAACTCACTTTGAGTACGAAAGTCCCGCTTTCTGGCCTCAGAGATAAACTGTTTTTGCTGATCAATGCCAATATAACTTTGGGGGCGCAGATTGTTGAACTCAATAAACGCTAATAAGTCTCCGTAGCCGCACCCAATATCTAAAAGACTTGAACCGTCTAACGTTAACCCTCGGCACAAAGCTTCAAATCGACTGATTTGGCTGTACTTATCTCTCCATCCCAGCGTTCGCGCTCTGTCTGTACCGAACTGTCGGTATCGCTTTCGGTGATAGTGAGCAATCTTAAGTCTATCGAGAAATTTCATCTTTCTTATGCATAAATCGGCAAGCTTCCATTTCCTTTCACTTGTCTAATCGCCAAGTGCGTATGGATATCTTTTACGTTTTCTAATCGTTGTAGCTTTCTAGTGAATGTTTCATAGCCAGCGAGATCTTTGCTGACCACTTCTAACAAATAATCATAAGCCCCTGATACAACATGGCACGAGATCACCTCGTCCATTTCAACAACAGCATGTTCAAATTCATCAATCGAAGAAGCTTGGTGGTTGTTCAAACTGACTTCAACAAATACGGTCATCGCAATACCCACCGTGTCTCTGGACACAATGGCTCGATAACCGCTAATTACGCCCTCCTGCTCTAAACGCTTAATGCGTCTTGCACAAGGTGATGCCGATAATCCTACTTTGTCAGCGAGCTCTGCCGTAGTCAGGGTTGCATCCTTCTGCATCAAGTTGATCAGTTGCCTGTCAATTTTGTCCATTTTTCCTTCCATGCCAATAATCACTAACAATTGACATTTATACGCGCTTTATCACCAACATCAAGCTTAATTACGTCAAATTTTGCCTCCCTTTGGCACGAGTTTTATTCAACAATTAACACATCATTTACAAATGGACATGCCGACAATGATCTTGGGATACGCAGCTATATTAACGACCTTACTGCTTTGGTCTGGTTTCTTTATTTCTTTAAAAGGGGGCGCAATTTCTAACTTGCAGCCAGCCGATATCGCGCTAGTCCGCTTTCTAGTCCCAAGTTTAATTTTATTACCATTTGTGATTAAGCATAAGCAGGCGCTTCGCGTCGTGCCTAAACGCTACCTAACTGGTGTTGTGGTAGGGAGTGGCCTGCCCTACCTGCTGGTCGTCGGCACAGCTATGCACTTCGCTCCCGTGGCGCACGGCAGTGCATTAGTACCTGGCACTTTGCCATTATTTGTTTCTGCTATCGCGGTGTTGTGCTATCAACAGTCGCTGAGTGCTCACCGCTTAATCGGGCTTTCTACGGTGTTGTTAGGGATTTTTGTATTCCTTCTTTCTAATAGCGGTGCAGAGTACAACTGGTCTCAATTACAAGGCCACATCTTGTTTCTAACCGGTAGTATTATGTGGGCTGTTTTCACCATCAGTGCTCGTGTTGCTAACCTTAATGCGCATGTCTGTGCTGGATTCGTTGCAATCGCGTCTTTGGCACTGCTCATCATTGCGGTTGGCTTCGGATGGGTAGATAGTTACCTAGCGATAACGCCGATCAGTCAGTGGCCGTGGGAAGAATTATTTGGCCACGCGATATTGCAAGGTGTCGGCGCAGGCTTAATCGCTTCTTTTACCTTTATCTATGCAATCCGAATTATTGGCGCCGAAGCCAGTGCTGCTTTTGGGTCATTAACTCCAGTCGTAGCGACACTTCTTGCCGTTCCAATTTTTGGTGAACAACCAGATTCACTGACTTGGTTAGCGCTGATGCTGGTAACCTGCGGCAGTATTGTGGCAAGCCAAATCTTTATGAAAGATGGAATGAGCCAAACTTATCGCCCACCACTTCACAGATAGCGATAATTTTACAAAAACTTTTGTCCTACTATCTTGAATAACAAAATGGCGTTTTGATAGCCTCGATTTAACCAATAATTAAAACGCCAATGTAATGCCTGCCACCCATACTAAAGATGAACTGCATAGATTCCTCAAACCGGGAATGAAACTTTCGACTAATTTCGAGTTTGGGCCTAAGGACCAGTATACGTATTCCACCACCTATCTTGGGATGAAAGAGAACGCGTATTTGATTCTTGATATACCGATGCGTTTGCTTGAAGAGCAAGTGATGAGAAAACTCCCAAACGCCGATGTCATCGTGCGTGGTGTATCAGATACGGAGTTAGGCCATGTCATTGCATTTAAATCCAGTGTTCTAACAACTGCGGTTCGTCCTTCGCCCCTTTTATTTATTCGAATTCCAGGAACATTTGCAACCAAACCAGTCCGGGAACACGAACGATATAAGCTGCAAATGGACTGTAAGGTTGTTCACGCGGGGAATGTTTACGACGGTAGCCTTATCGACTTCTCACTGGCAGGTATTGGTATCTCAACCTTTATAGAGCCTGAATTCAACGTTGGTGAAAGTGTCACTATTGACTCTTCTCTAAGTCACTATATCGGAGAAGAAAATCGGTGTGTCATTGCCAACATTAAGAAGTTGGTGAAAGGCTGGGTAATAGGAATTAAGTTTGAAAGCCCAATAGCGATGAGTCACGAGCTAAAAACAGAGTTACTGGAGCAGTCCTTTCTAACCAGTAACGTCTGAACTTACTGCTGGCTAAAGCGCGTCGCCTCAAAGCTGTTGAGCACTCTGTGCACCGCATAGGTCACGAGCAGAGTGACAACAATAGCAAACAAAATACTACTCACGCGATACAGCGCGCTGAACATTAAATCGCCATCCGGAGTCAGGTATTGGCCAAATAAAATACCTAATGTAGTTAATCCGCCAAACCCAGCTCCTGACCCACTAGACTCTTTTACGTGCATATAGCTGAACATCATCGCGCCAATCCACAGTAATGGGACGATAAACAGCAAGGTATCCGACCAATCGTATAGTACGAGCTGTCCAGCAATACCAAAGGTTACCCCCATCAAGGTCCCCATTGCTCTTTTGCGCGCATACCCTAAAGCACCGTTCCAATGCATAGGAAACAATAAAAGCAAGGTTGTCGCCTGAGCGGACATAGAATCACTGAGGTCAAATAGCTGGAATACAAGGAAAGACATTGTAGCGATACTCGCCCCCATAAGGGCTTCATGACGCATGCGGTGACTCTGTTTAGGCTGAGATGGTTTTGCCGGTGGCTGACGAGGCTCTGCATCAGGGATCAAAAATGTCACTACGTAGGCCACGATCACTGAAATAACATTCGCTTGTAGGTTGCTGAATATCAGATCATTTAAGTCGGTTGTTGGATAACTCGCAAAATGCAGCATGATGCTCAAGCTCAGCACGCTATTTGCCCCAAACAGGAATAAGCTCCCTTTTGACATACAGGCGAACTTATACAAAAACAACCCGAAGGCGATGATCGTCATCATGCCAGGATGTCCACCAAATAGCCCACCAAGAATACCGACCTCCAATCCGCATACGACCGCTGAAAAAATCAGCTGTCGTGCAGCATGCAGGCTCATGACTGGTACCATTCCAAGTAACAACATCGGTGTTACGGTAAAAAATACGCCATAATTCCAGCCAAAGACCTTACATAAGGTGAAGCCAATGGTCGCGCCAGTTGCAATGCGCAAACACTGACGGAAGTCGTTTTCCGACATGGGATGATCCCATAACTTCATATCGCCTCCCCGTTAATAAATGTAATGAAGAAGACTCAAAAATCGGATCTGACATCTCGCTAACCAGCCAGATAACGTGTTTTCTGGCAACAGTTGCACAGTCGCACGTGCCCCGGCCGGAAATGCGCGCTGTTGAGGCTCATCGATAGCTAAATGTAAACGTAAACGCTGCGCGTCTCTCACCCAACGGTTTGAGTCAGTCGGTGTCGCTAAGCGGCCATCTGCATCAAACTGGCCTGAGCTTACCCCTGCATCCACACTCGTAATACGAGCTTCAAATACGTCACCTGGCAAGCTATCAAAGGCCACTAACGCCCGACTGTTCTGATTGAAGTGTCGCAGACTCTTTTCACGAAAGTCGGCAATAATATCCACGTCATCCGAGACTAAAGCCACAAGAGGCGTACCAGCTGCCGCATAGGCACCCGTTTCCAGCTGCAAGTTAGCGACAACGCCATCATGTTCAGCAATTACTTTAGTGTAAGACAGATTAAGTTCCGCTTGTTTTAGCTGGTTTTGTGCCACGCGGATATTTACATTCGTCGCACCTAAATCGCCTCGGTTTACTTCCAACTCTTTTAAACGAGCGCGCGCGGCCAGTAAGTTTGCTCTGGCTGCCGTTGCACTACTTTGTGCGTCGTCACGCTGTTGTTGCGAGGTGCCATTGCGATGAAACAATGTATCAAGACGTTTGGCTTCGCGAACTTTTTGCTCGGCGACAATTTTGCTCGCTTCAACGTCCGCTTTTGCCGCTGCAATAGAGGCATCAAGCTGTTCATTATTTTGAATCACACGCTCAAGGTTAAGTTGAGCCTTTTCTACGGCGAGCTGATAAGGCTGTGGATCAATCTGGAATAGTAGATCGCCTTGGCTTATTTCTTGGTTGTTGGCAACATAAAGATGCGTAATCTGTCCACTCACACGGGGAGCTACTTTAGTTACCACTCGCGTTGCCATTGCCTGAGGCGTCAGTGGCATGGCGAGATCTGCGACTAGAAAATAGGCAAAGACAAGGACAAACGCGACGCAAGAATACTTGATCCAACGTGCGAATTTTTGATCTGGAGTCATAGGCGTTTACTTCTCTTTTAATTCGGGTTTCTGACTTATTCGCTAAGTGAATCAAGTGCATTGTGAGCAATCTGATCGAGGATCAATGAAAGCTTTTGAAGCTCTTGGTCATTGATTTCCGTCAGTAGCTTGCTCCGGACTTGAAGAATTCGGGTCTCCATTTGCTTCAGTAGAGTTTTACCTTCTTCTGTAAGGCTAACAATGCGTGCTCGCTTGTCATGCTCACTGCAATGGCGAGTGATCAGAGATTGCTCTTCTAATAGCTTTAATGTGCGCATCAGCGATGCTAACTCAATCTCAAGCGCTTCAGCCAAATGCTTCTGACTAACGTTGTCGCCCATTCGATAAAGTTTCCATAACGCAGTCCAACGCGGGTACGTCAGGTTTAAAGGCTCCAACTCGCGATCTGCAACCATTTTCCACAAACGGGCAACACGAGATAACTTTTCAGCCAGAGAAAGGTCGCGCAAACTGTTGATGTCTTGAATCATAAGATCTACTCAATTACTTAGCTTGCTAAGTAATATAAAATAGTTAGCACGCTAAGTAAATAAGTTTTTGTGATTTAAATCACATAGAATATGCCATTGGGGAACAAGTTTGCGTAACGTAACGTAGTACTTGGGTTGAATAGTAGTGATATACGACACTAAAGGTGATATCAGCACTCCTGGCTTATCAACAAGTGAAGCATTTGAGATACAAAAAAAGCACAACCCTAAGTTATGGCGTTGTGCTTTTCGGTCTAGTGAGCGATTGAATTATCAATTGAGGCTCATAGCGAATGAGTTCATCACGTTCGTTCAATTAAGAATCGCTGCTTGAAGTCAACAAAGGCTTCATGGAGCGCATTTTCTTTAATCGGTTTGAGCAATACGTAATTCGCGCCCGCCTCCATAAACGCATCACTGGTTTCTTTCGCCGTATCGGCAGTACAAGCATAAATTGGCGTGCCTAACTTCAGCTTCTGTCGGATCTCTTTGGTTGTTTCAATTCCTCCAAGATGCGGCAGTTGGTTGTCCATCAAAATCAAATCGTAAGTATGATCTTTTAAGAACTCCATCGCTTCCAATCCATCTTTTGCCCAATCAACCTGCATTTTGTACTTGTTACAAAATGCTTTGAGAATGAAAGCATTAGTATGGTTATCTTCTACCAACAGTACTTTTAGACTCTCTGCGAATAACTCACCAGGTTTAACTCTCAAGCCTGAATCAAGAGGGGTGAGCACTCGCTCACGATCTTTCACTGGCATTGTAATAACAAAGGTCGTGCCTAAACCTTTTTGACTACGTACTTGAACGTCACCTTCCAGCATATCGACGAGGCTTTTCACAATGGTCAGTCCCAAGCCACTTCCACCGTATTCTCGAGTGGTCGTTGCTTCCTCTTGAACGAAAGGTTCGAACATTTGGTCGAGCTTATCGGGCTCTATGCCGATGCCCGTATCCGTAATTTCCACTACCAACACACTATTTTCGGCGCCGTAGAACTGCTCCAGTTCAGCATGCAAGCGTACGCTGCCCGAGGGGGTAAACTTGACTGAGTTACTGACTAAGTTGAATAAAATTTGGTTCAGACGAACTTGGTCAGTAAAGATTTCAACATTGGGATCAATCTTGTTTTCAATGACGAGGTTAACGCCTTTATTTTCGCAAATTGGACGATAAATGTTTTCTAACGTTCGAATCGTGTCAGTGAACGAAAACGGGTGCTTTTGAATATTAAACTTACCCTGCTCAATCTTCGAAAAATCCAAAATATCATTCAAAACAGCAAGTAAGTGCTCACCGCTATGTCGGAGTACATCAATTTGGTTATTCTGCTCTTCCGTTTCGACCGAGTCTTTTAATAATTGAGCAACTCCCAGAATGCCATTGATTGGCGTTCGGATTTCATGGCTCATTTTAGCCAGAAAATCGGCACGTGCTTGGGCGGATTTTTCTGCCTCTTTGCGTGCCAAGTTACTTTGTTTTTCCGCTTCAATAAGCGTCGTAATATCCTGACCTTGAACAATGATACCGCTGATATCACCATCCACTCGAATCGGCGATAAGTTCCAGCGATATACCTTGTCTCCAATTGGTACATTGACGCCAGTTAATGTGGCTCCTTGAGCTGCCATTCGCAGGTGCGGCATCAACTTTTCTTTGAAGCCTTTAAACACTGGGTGCATGGTTTCAATGTCGTTTTCCATGACCAATTCTTTTCGGGCTGCCGGATTGATTTGGATGAGTACGCCAGACTCTGACCACACCATAATCGGCGATAACGCAAAGTTAAACAGATCGCGGAATGAACGCTTTTGCGCTTCCAGCTCTTCAAAGGTGTTTTCTAGTGTCGAACCAATATGATCGAACTCCTCGATATCCGATCCGCCAAATCGTTCGAACCCTTTTTCTTCACGAGCCGAACGAGTGTATGCCATCAACGAACCAAGCTCTTCGACGACTCGATTCTCAATCCACTCTTTGGTCATCAACGCAATCATCACCATCCCGATAACTGAAGCCAACATCGCCAAAAGGTGCTGGATTTGCAGTGTCACAACACTCTGATTGTCTTGCACGGTTAGCAAACACAAATCCGTCGTGGCAGCATTGACTTCGATAGGGGTTTTAATGATCAACAACTGGTCAAGCTTTTGCTGAGACTCTCGCCGCTTCAGAACATCAAATATCTTGTACGCTTCATCTCCGACTAGTGAGCTGGCTAGTGGCGTATCGTTGGCCACCAAAACAACATTATCAACGTTCCCTTCGTTTTTTAGTCTTTCCATCAACCCGAAGTTGTTATCTAGAACAACAACATTGTAAGAATACCCCATCACTTCACCGGTTTTAGGTTGTAAAACCGGTACACGACGCAGTAACAGATGGCGAGTTCCCATTGGGGTATCTGAAGGGAGGTAATACCAATTGTTGCTAAAAGTCACTTGGCTCGCGAGATCATTGAGAATCAAGTTATTGATGCCATAGAAATGCGCATTCCCATCGTCCCAAATAATGCCTTGATGATCGGTGAGAAAGCGAAATTCTGGCGTATGGGAAGGATCACTCTGGTCAATACTCATGAAAAAGTAATTGAGAGCTTCTTCATCCCGTTCTGTATAAAAATCTAAAACAACATCACTCTTCGAGTTACTGTTGTGATGAATCTGAATCGCAGCAAAATGGCTATCAAAAATATTAAGAATCAGCGCTGACGTCTGTTGCTTAGTTCTGTCGACTTCCTGCCAAATAATTTGCTTCGAGAAGTAATAACTCTGAACGAAGATACCTAAAATGATCGGAGCAAGTACGAGAATGATTATTTTCGTAATAAGCGTCGACAATGAGCGACGCTTTCTTGTTTTTGATGTAGTTGTCATCAATTGTCTGAGTATCTAAATGCGCGTTTTCTTAATGCTTCAATTCTTTCTGGAGAATCAGATTTCGTGACGACTTCAAAATCACCAGAATAAACGGTTGGAACGGGTTTCCCTTCAAGATCCCACTTAATCGCTTCTGCCATTGCAATGCCAGTATCATCGTTCATACGCATAACAGTAACGTCTAACTCCCCTTTCGAAAGCGCTTCTAATTCTGCAGAGCCGCCACCCCAGCCGTTGATCATGACATCATCACGCCCTAACTCTTTCAGCGCATCAACAGCACCTAGCGCAACATCTGTAGAACACGCATAAATAAAATCGACGTCAGGGTATTTTTCCAAACTCGCTTTTGCTGCTTCATACCCAGACTGCTTTGTCGCTTTGGTATAATAAGCAGATTGTAGTTCAAAGTTGTTATCACGGTTGACTTGATTGATAAAGGTGTTGCCTCTGATATCGCTGATATACCCTTCTGAAAAGTAGAGCACACTATAATGGCTCTGTTTTGGAAAACGCTTACCAAACTCCACTGCAAGCTCACGGCTGCCTTCAGCATGATCAAAACCAACATAAAGGAACGGTTGGTGATCCTCCCAATCTCTTACCGGTGTAGTGATATTTTGTAAGATCAACTTGGTTTTCTTTGAGTCTAAGACGTGTTCAACAAACTTACGATGCCTAGTGGTATCGAGAGTGAAAATCAGATAATCGGAGTTGCTCTTCAGCGCTTCCATTAAAGACAAACTTTGTTGCTTAATATCTGCGTTGGGACGGGTAAATACTTGATTAAGTTGATAGTCGATATCGAGTTTATCTAAACGCTGTTCAAATGCGTCTATATTTCGAATCCAATAATCCGAAATCTGTTGGCCTGGATAAACCACAGAAATTTTTAACGGACGCTTTTTGTCTCTTTCAACCGGAACAGGAGTCTCTCGCACGGCGTCAGCCAACGCATTCGTTAACTGCTTCTGTTCTGGAAACTGGTCTAAAAATTCTTGATACGCCCAATACCCATTGAGGACTTGAGTGGCTTGCGCTATCGGCGCGACAGTGGCCATTGACATCAGGGAGAATACTAACGCTTTTTTCATCTACTGCTCTTTTAGCTTTTTATGAGCCTAATTCAGCTCTATTCGTTACCTAGCCGAGTCATCCTTTACTCTTGTAATCTACCTTCCTCTGAGTGCCTGTTTCAATAATAAATTGGCTCTTAGTCTGAGTTGGAACGAACAAACGTTTATTGTGTACCTAATTACAAGGTCACAAAATATCAGTTCTCCTTTTCATACTCTGAGTGTTTAAACAGAACACCAACCCATTATGCGTCAGTTTGTTCTTACATGGTACTCCAAAACTAAAAAGAAACCGCCTCAGTGGACGGTTTCTTTGTTATTCGGCATGTCGCGAACGCTTATTTCGATAAAGCCATTTCTAACATCATCTGCTGATTTTCATCAACGACAATACTTGCTTTTGACGTAACAAGTAGCTCTTTCTTAGCTTTTGTTAGTTGCTTAATATAATACTCAGCCCGCATGGCAAGCGTCTTTGAATCAAAATCCGAAGACCACTCTAATACCAAGGGACCTTTTCCTTTTAAAGCTTTCGCTCCTTTGCCCGTTTGGTGCTGATTGAATCTTCGTTCAACATTGTTTGTGACACCGCAATACAGCGCATTGCGGTTATTTCGTATCAAATAGACACTCCAACGCTGCGCTGTATTTTCAATCATGAAAGTAGTGACTCGACCTTAGCTTTAAGCTCATCGAGCTCTTCTTTAAGCTGAGCAACTTCGAGCTCTAACTGGCTGACTCGATCAGAATTAGAGCCAGCCGCTGACACTGGCACTGCGAGCTCAGAGACGTCAACGTCGCCACAGAACAAATGCATATAGCGTGATTCTCGCTTCCCGGCTTCACGTGGTAACTTGACCACCAATGGTCCTTTTTCTTCGCTTGCTAAGTGCTCCAAAACTGTTTCAACTTCTTTTACATCATGAAATGTCGCGAGACGATTGGTACGAGTGCGAATTTCCCCAGGCGTTTGAGCACCACGCAAAAGCATACAGCACACGATTCCCTTCTCTTGTTCTGTCAGTTTTAAATCACCAAACTCCGTATTACAGAAACGGTGCTGATACTTGCTAACACGGCTGTTAAACGCACTTTCGTCACTAACGAGCCTACGCTCAATTAGAGTATCAACGGCATCGAGAACGTCTGACTCAGAGAGCGACATTACGGGATCACGGTTGCTTTTTTGATTACACGCGTTGGTTAATGCGTTTAGGCTGAGGGGGTAAAGATCTGGGGTGGTGACTTCTTTTTCGATCAAGCAACCAATGACTCGTGCTTCAATTGCCGTTAGCTCAACTTTCATAATGCATTTCCTTATTATTTTTGCATTTGACTTGGTACCTAAATCGCTTCGAAATCATGCATCATACATTGGCAAAGAGATGCAAGAAACGTTAGCGATTCAGGTGTCGGTGTCAGGCTAAAGCATAGCGCAAGACCTGGCACCCTTTGCGAATCGGGTCAGGTATCAATGCTCCGAGAGAATTGGCACTTTCGTCAAATTGCCATCTTGATCAACCATCATTATTTTTGAACGATTCAGCTCAACTTCGATGATTTCGAGTTGCTCGCGAGCGTTGATATACGCTGTTTTTAACTTTTCAGCCACAGCGCGAGTGGCTTGCTCATTATCTTGACTACTTACTTGCTCCGCAGTGTTCCCAGAGTCCATATCAAGTTCATCATTTTGCATTCAATGGTGTTGATAATATAGTGAAGGCCACGTTATGACAATGCATCGATGGATTCTACGATGTTGCCCAAAACTCGATTAAAGAAGCGTGATTATGTGGACACATCGCAATTGGTTGAGAAATGTTCAACTCTGCGTTGTGATTGATCTAAAGACTGTTATGCCACTGGATGTTGTGCTTTAATCGAGGAAGATATTCATAAAATTAGGAAAGAGAACTATGAGTAGCGTATTTGAAATCGTTAACCAAGCTCGTCGTAAAAACAAACTAAAACGTGAGCTGCTTGATAACGAAAAGAAAGTTCGTGATAACCGCAAACGTGTTGACCTTCTAGAAAACCTTCTAGATTACATCAAACCAGAAATGACTCACGATGAAATCGTCGCAATCATCAAAAATATGAAAGCAGACTACGAAGATCGTGTTGATGACCACATCATCAAAAGTGCAGAAATCTCTAAAGCACGTCGTGACATCAGCCGTCGTATTCGTGAACTGACTGAAGAAGACAAGCAAACTAGCGGCAAAAAATAAACGCTTAAGCTAGATTTTCCAACCCCGAGTAAAGCTACCTTACTCGGGGTTTATTTTTGTCTCTAAACTAAGCGCCGTGTACAATCAATCCAACTCTTATTCCTAACGCATTCAGCTTTCTATGTCCTCAACTACGACAAGTACACAACCAACACTTGCAAAACAATTATTTACGATGACTTGGCCAATGCTATTTGGCGTTCTATCTTTAATGAGCTTTCAGCTTGTAGATAGTGCGTTTATCGGTCAGCTCGGCGTTTTACCTTTGGCCGCTCAAGGTTTTACTCTTCCGTTGCAAATGGTCATTATCGGCATTCAAGTCGGTTTAGGTATCGCCACGACCGCTGTCATTTCTAAAGCGCTTGGTGCGAATGAAAGTCGTTATGCCAAACAGCTCGGTGGCTTAGTTTTGATGATTGGCTCAATCGGTGTAGCCGTTTTTGGAGGGCTAATTTGGCTTTTGCGCTACCCCATTTTATCTCTATTAAGTGCTCCAGAATCTGTGATGCCGATTATCGACAGCTACTGGCCTTGGTGGCTGCTAAGTTCATGGACTGGCGCGGTTTTATATTTTTACTACAGTATTTGCCGAGCTAACGGCAACACCATGTTGCCTGGCACAATGATGATGGTAACCAGCGGCGTGAACCTTGTGCTCGATCCACTATTTATTTTCACGTTTGACTTGGGTGTTAACGGAGCCGCAATAGCAACCATCGTTGCTTTTGGGTTTGGTATTTTAGTCGTCGCGCCTCGCGTGAAGAAGAACCACTGGGCAACAACGCAGTGGCAAGACCTCAACGTAGCTAAAAGTGTTGCGTCTATCGGTAACATCATGGGACCTGCGATGATCAGCCAACTGCTGCCTCCGTTGTCGTCCATGTTAGCAACAAAGTTGTTGGCAAGCTTCGGGACCGCAGCAGTCGCCGCTTGGGCGCTCGGTTCACGCTACGAATTCTTTGCTATCGTTTCGGTGTTAGCGCTGACAATGTCTATGCCCCCAATGGTCGGGCGCTTACTTGGCGCAAAGAACTACCAAGATATCCAATCGCTAGTCAGTATTGCCGTAAAATTCATTCTGGGCTTTCAACTTTTGATCGCAGCCATTACGTTTGTCGTCGCAAACCCACTTGCACTACTGATGACCAGTGATGTTCAAGTAGAGCAAGTATTAGAAATGCATTTGCTGATTGTTCCTATCAGCTTAGGTTCACTAGGTGTATGTATGTTGATGGTTTCTCTTTGCAATGCATTAGGTAAGTCTTACACCGCGCTCACCATTTCAGCGCTACGCTTGTTTGTCTTTTTCCTTCCTTGCTTATGGGTTGGCGCTCAAATGGGGGGAATCCGAGGTCTACTTTTAGGCGCTTGTATGGGCAACATTCTGGCGGGCATTTCCGCTTACCTAACCTATCGACAAACCATACGTAAACTCGCTGGCGCTCAAGCAAACGCATAACAATACATGGTTAAAATAAAGCCCCTTTGATTGGGGCTTTATCGTCTTGAAATGTTATCGATTTAGGCGAGTTTTAATTCATTGAAGAGCTCAAATAGCTGATTCGATTTATAAGGCTTAGGTAAATAAGCATCCATACCTGCAGCAAAACAGTTGTGAATGTCTTCTTCCAAAACACTCGCGGTGAGCGCAATAATGGTCGTTTTCTCACGCCCGGCTTTCTTTTCCCAACGACGAATTTCTTTCGTCGCGGTCAGTCCATCCATCACCGGCATCATACAATCCATTAAAATTGCATCGAATTCTTCTCCCTTTGTGATGGCTTCCAACGCTTCTTGTCCATTGCTTGTTATCAAATAGTCATATCCTGCTTTATCCAGAAAGAAACTCGCGATTTTCTGATTCATCAAGTTATCCTCCGCGATTAAGATCCTCCTGTGAGAGCGCGACGTTCGATATTCATACTTTGGAACACCATTAGTGACAGCGTCACTTGAAATGTTTTTTTCTACCTTCGCTAAATCGTCAATGACATGCTTAAATCGATTGCCAAGAAAAGGCAATGTGAGTACAGCATGTACTCTTTCTGCATTGTCGTAGGGAGTGGATAGATGATGCTGACAAATAATCACACGACGAAGATCATATTTGAGTGACAATTCATCTAAGACTTCATCCGTATTGGAGTCGTCACTATGGCACAGAAATATGACATCAAAGTCATCGTTTATTGCTTTTACTTCATTAACATTATTCGCACCAAAGAGATTGATTTTCGCTAATCGACACTCTTTCAAAAGTTGATCAGCGTAATCGTAATTTGTGCAGATCAAGATCCCTTTATTTATCACGTCCGAGCGCCAGCCAAACACCGGAATAACATCAACCTCAATAGAGAATTCAAAGCATGTGCCCACTCCTTTTGTGGATGTCGCTATAAGCTGCCCTCCCATCATGGATACCAGTTGACGACAAATTGCCAATCCCAGTCCCGTTCCGCCGAACTGCCTCGACACCCCTTCATCTTCCTGAGTAAAGGGTTCAAAAATCGTCGTTAACTTATCTTGTTCAATGCCTATCCCGGTATCTTCGACTTTAAACATCAGCGTTCCGCGCTCGTTCTCCGGTAACTCGTCATAACTGACATCAACATGTATATGACCGCTTTCGGTAAACTTGACCGCATTCGATACCAGATTCGTGATGACCTGCTTGATTCGATGATCATCAACCATCACTCGAGTTGGAATCTTTTCAGCTAAGTTAATCCCCAGCTCTAGCTGTTTAGATGTGGCTTTGGATTGAAATAAAACCATCGACTGGTACACCACCTCTCGGATATCGGCCTCGACTAACGACAACTCCAGTCGACCAGATTCGATTTTAGAAAGATCCAAAATATCGTTAAGCAAGGTAAGTAATGTTTGAGATGAAGAGTCAATGTCATCAACGACTTCTTGTTGATGGGAAGATAACTCGCTTTGAGAGAGTATCTCCGTCATGCCCATAATACCGTTTAGGGGGGTACGTATTTCATGCGACATGTTGGCAAGAAATACTGATTTAGCGCGATTAGCAGACACTGCTGACTCTTTAGCATGGAGTATTTCGTCTGTTTGTCTCTGCTTTTCTTCAACCACTCGATTCACTTGCTGAGCGAAAATCGTCAGTTCATCACTGCCATCGACTTTGACTTTCGTCTGTTTCTCTTCATCGTTGATCGGCGCCGTTAAGGTATGAATAATCGCATCTAGTTTGCTATTAACCCGGAACCAAGTGCCAAAGCCAAGCCAGCAAAGCATTACGATAACCAAAATAACGCCAGAGGTAATCATCGCAATATTGGTCTTTTGTTCATGAACTTGTGTTAGGAGCGACTGCTCAGTTTGTTTCGTGAACCCATCAATGAGTACTTGCAAGCGTTGCACACGGAAATCGAGTTCTCTCAAATACGCTTCATAGTCACTACGTGACATGTCCCCTGACATTAATCGCCCACGAGATGCCAAATTTCTCTGATATCTCGGCGACGTAAACAAGCCTAGCAATTTATCAACTTGATCGTATGACCCTCCTAAATTTAAAAACGCATCCAAATTTTGCTGCTGTCGATCAATAGCCTGAAAAAACAGACTCTGACTCAACCGACTCTTAGGATCTTGAACTAGGCGATGTGTCAACCAGGCTTCTTTCTGTGTCCAAAAAGACAGCTGAGCAAGGTAAGCAATAAAATTCTGCATTCGAATACCGTCCTCACTGCCATACCACTGATGATTTTGTAGCAAAGAGCGCGACATATTTTGAAGCAGTTGAAATGCCCAATCGCCAAGGTCATCCATCTCGTCCAACCTACCGGATAATACCCCTAGCATGGCCTCTTTCAGCTCATCAGCATATTCAGCGGTATTGGGGTTACTGACGAATTTTTGATGCATGGAAGAAATAACACCGTCTTGTTCTTCTATATTAAGTGCGGCTGATGCTTGAAGCGTAGGCTGGCGGCGTGCTTTCTCTATGGAGTATATAAAATGAGAGGCTTGGGATATCAACTGGAAACCTTGGATATTGATTACCGTTTGATTGAGACGGCTTACGCGCAACGCATTGTCAGAAAACTGCTGAACTGCAAAAACCACTATCACCACCGTGGGTAATAGTGCGAGGAGTGCTAAGCGTGTTTTTATTGATAATCTCAACATCCATCAGCCCAATGGTTGATCTCATCCGATTATTTAATACTAGACTAGTTTCTAGCATTGAAAGGCATATACGACATGGTTACTTTAAAACAACATTCACCTACCAAAACCATGGTCATTCCGCTTATTTCGCCATCGGTCAATGAAATGGTAATTGTGACTCGAATCATACTTTTTGATCTTCAAGCTGAGTTCAAACAGTTAAGTTTCACTCATACCTAAGATGCACATCACTTTTCATAAAATTCCAAACCATATGTTCACCCATTTCGTTGCCTTATCGAGACAAATCACACAAAAATGCAAACGAATTCACAGTGACAACAAAACTAATTTGAAAACACACATTATCATCGCGAAAAAAGTGGATGACTTTTTAAATGTCAATACGTGAAAACCACCGCTTTAGTCACATTAATTCACCACTAACACGACCTTAACTAGTGTTTTACACTGGATTTAATTTTCCTAGCAGAATAAGGGCTCCGACCTTAGAATCCGCACACATAACTATTACAACCCGATTACATAACCCACCACACTCTTGCACGCTGCCGAAGAGGCAACAGCAGAGAGTATGGTTAGCCCCCAAAACGTGAAAGGTCTAATACAACAATGAGTCCAGAGAAATATCTCCAAGACTGGCAAACTAGCCAAACGATTGCTGAATCTATTTCCCCTCTAATTGGTAAGCTATATCGTCAAAAAGGAATCGAAGTGGTTCTGTTTGGTAAAACGCTTATCAATGCTACTACTATAGACATTCTCAAAACTCATCGCGTTGCAAGACGTTATACAGGCAGCCCACTCTCACTTGAGCACACAATGCCTATCATTCAAGCGCTATGTGAAATGAGCATTTCTTCGTGTCGTGTCGATGTTGGCCAATTGGCAACTAAGTACTGGAATGAGCATGACGATACTGCGTCTCTAAATGATTTCCTTATCACTGCACTTGATGGCGCACGCGATGCAGACTCTTCATTGAAAGCGCGTGATGTAGTTCTTTACGGTTTTGGTCGCATTGGTCGACTACTAACTCGCCTTCTGATCGAGAAAAGTGGCCCAGGTTACCCACTACGACTACGAGCGATTGTGGTTCGTGGCGGTAAAAAAGGCGATTTAGAGAAGCGTGCTAGCTTACTGCGTCGTGACTCAGTCCATGGTCAGTTCAACGGTAGCATCGTGATCGATGAGGAACGTAAAGCTCTGATCGTTAACGGTAACTACATCCAAATCATCTACGCAAACAATCCAAGCGAAGTGGACTACTCTGCTTACGGTATTAACAACGCGCTTGTTGTTGATAACACAGGTGTTTGGCGTGATTCTGAAGGCCTAAGCCAACACTTAGCGTGTCAAGGTGCAGAGAAAGTGCTGCTAACGGCACCAGGTAAAGGCGATATCAAAAACGTTGTATTCGGTGTAAATGAATCAGTTATTCAAGAAGATGACACCATCATCTCTGCAGCGAGCTGTACCACAAACGCAATCACGCCGGTTCTTAAAGCGCTGAATGATAAATATGGTGTCCTTTCTGGTCACATCGAAACCGTGCACTCATACACAAACGACCAAAACTTGATCGACAATTTCCACTCTGGTGACCGCCGTGGACGTAGTGCTTCTCTGAACATGGTTCTAACTTCAACTGGCGCAGCTAAAGCAGTAGCAAAAGCACTGCCAGAGCTAGCTGGTAAGCTAACAGGTAACGCAATTCGCGTACCGACACCAAACGTTTCGATGGCAGTCGCTAACCTAAACTTAGGTGAAGACGTAGACCGTGATTCACTGAACGATTACTTGCGTGAAATGGCGTTGAACTCTGAGCTTTCGGCACAGATTGACTACACCGATTCAACAGAAATTGTATCAACTGACTTAGTTGGTTCTCGCCATGCAGGCGTCGTGGATGGTCAAGCGACTATCGCACAAGACAAACGTTGCGTACTTTACATCTGGTACGACAACGAATTCGGTTACAGCTGCCAAGTTGTGCACTGTATGGAACAAATGATGGGTGTTCGTTACCAAACATTCCCTCGATAGGTGAACTTTGCTCCACAACGTTAACCACATAGCGTAACGGACAATATCTCATATTTGTTCTAAATAATAAGCGCGAAGCGCATTACTAATATTTTTCCCCGTTTATACGCCTGATCACCCTCAGGCGTTTTTTCATTTCGCTCATTTGACACTCTCCGGACAAAGTGAAGACTATCATTCATGTTTTGTTCATGTTCACAGCATTAATCTGAACACATAAATTACAGAGAGGTCATGATTATGAATCGGATTATTGTTACCGCACTAGCACTGATTACGGGCTTTTTTACATTAGTATTTAGCTTGATCATTGCGATTCCGTTGACCATCGCAGCATTGATTACAGGCAAGCGTATTGAGAAGCGCGTGAAGAAAATGCAGAAAGAAATGCATGAAGAGTATGAATTCAATACTGGTAAAGCCGATGCGATTGAAGGTGAGTTCGAAGAGGTTCGCCGATAAGTAAATCGAATTTATATAAGTTTCTCTCCCCCGACTGCTCCTGAGAAACTTCTTGCTTTCACCCTGTCTTTACAACGGCAGGGTGCTTTTTTTTGAAAAGCACAACGTCAAATAAGCAACTAGCGGCTTATTGTTTTATCTTTGTATTGTAAGAGGCTGTGTAGCCAGCCTCCCACAAATCACCATCAACACCAGAGTATGGGTTAGATTCTTTCGGGGTCCCATTTTGGCAAGCTTCTCTGCCTTCTCTCTTTATTTCTTCTATGCGATTTAAAACGAAGTCAAAGTGCTGAGGATCAACCTTTTGTAGTAGCGCGTACAAAAGCCCAAAACCAAGCATCGTGAATACAAACAGTTCAAAAAACACCCATATGCTCTTTGTTGAAAGAAATATCCAAGCAACGCTGCAAACACTGGTCAAAATTACTACTAGAGCTAGATTTACTATTCTTTGCATATTGCTCTCTCACCTTCTAAACGGTCATGAAGTCTCTACCCCTTTCATAGGATAAGTAAGAGGAAAGTCCGTTTTACCCAATAAAGCATTCTCGACTTAATATGCGACACTGTTAGTATTAACGTTAAGTGGCTCTCGTTCTAATTATAACAGTGCGTTGGAAAGCTGCGCTTACTACAAATGATAATGTGAACCAAAGTAACACTATTGATAGTATTAACTTTAGCTGCATTTAGCGTCAAGATTACGTAAATTATATGAGGGTTTACTGAGAGCAGAAAAAGGCAGCCGTCCGGGCTGCCTTTAATATTTTGTTGTCTTTGCAAACTTATACGGTTACGACCACTCGAAGTGCCAATAGCATGAGAACAATCCCTGACAAACGATCAATTAACACTGCTTTAGAACGAATTCTGTCCACCACTTTAGAGCTTGATAACACTAGGGTGATAAAGGTATACCAAAGCCCGTCCACAACAAATGGTGTAGCCACAATGATCATTTGATTGCTCAAATCATTACCTAGCGCTACAAACTGACTGAATAATGCGATAAAAAACAAAGCAATTTTAGGACTTAAAATCGAGATAAAAAAACCTTCTCGAGCAGACTGGCTTACCGTTGTTTCCTCGCCTGACTCCAACTTCGCCGCCACACCGCCTTTCGAACGCAGCGCATTGAACCCTAAATATGCAAGATATGCCGCGCCTGCAAGGCTGATCGTCTTGAACAACATCGGGCTTTGCTGCAAAACAACAGCGAGGCCAATCAGCGTGATAAAGGCATAAACGCCAATTCCAAAAGCGTGTGCCCAAGCCGTTGCCAAACCATTGATGCGTCCACCAGCCAAAGCATGTTTTGCCACAATTGCTAGGCTAGGCCCAGGTGACATAGCGCCGAGTAAACACACGGTAAAAAGTGATAACCAAACTGTTAGTGTCATAAATAACCTCTCTCCATTTGAACTCAATCTATCAATTGAAGAGCTATAATTTGAAATCAAAGTTTCGCATAAAAGTCATGATTTAAAATCATAACTTAATGGATGGAGTATTCCGATATTTTCATCACCGCGTGGATTTGCTCTCGCACCCACTGATGAGCTGGATCATTGTCGTATTTAGGATGCCACATCAGCCAATATTCATGGGTAGGTGTCTCAAAAGGAAGCGCTTTATGAACCAAAGGCCAGTGCTTGGCCAAATTATTTGCAATGTGCTCCGGAACTACCATTAAGTGCTCACTTGAGACCAAACGGTTTACCGCCGCAGAGAAAAAAGGCACTTTAAAGGTAACATGACGCATCAGCCCCCTGTCTTTTAGTGCCATATCAGTACTTGAGTCTTTGTCTCCCCCACCCGTCACTTGAATATGCGAATGACTGATGAGGTCCTCTATAGAAATCGAAGCCTTACCAGCTAAAGGGTGAGACGCCTTCATCAAACAAACTGACTTATCAGAACCAATATTGATGCTAGATACACCTTCAGGCTGAGTGGGATACATAGAAGAAGCAAGATGGATTCCTAACTCGTGAAGCTTATCGATAAAATCTAGTTGCCACAGTCGATATGCCAAATCCAATTGTGGTGCTTGTTCACCTAAGTGAGATGCAATATCGGGCAAAACGTATTGTGCCACGTAATCACTTGAGGCAATAACCAGCTCGCCTTGCCACAGTTGCGGCTCAAAAGGTTTGTCATCGAGTAAATGGTCAAACTCAGCCAGTAACGCATCAAGCTTTGATTTTAATGCTATTGCTCGCGGGGTTGGTATCAGCTGATTACCTTGACGAATAAGCAGTGGGTCACCACACAGATCGCGCAATTGTGCAAGCTGTCGGCTAACCGCAGACTGCGTAATGTGCAAACGTTCTGCAGTTCGGCTGACATGACACTCTTCTAAAAGTACATGCAAGGACCTAAGTAGATTCAAATTGATGTTGTTTAACATACTGGCTCAAGAAGGTTTTAATAAATAATGGCACCCATGATGCTTATTTCACAAACTGGTTGCCAGTCGTATTAAAGAACTCAGCTAAAACGGTATGAGTCATGAGGTGCCTTAGCTCTGGGTAACGTTGAATTTGATCTCTGATTTCGTTCAAACGAGTCATCGTAGGTACTTCGACAAAAACCATCATATCCGTTTCACCACTGATCGCATGGCACCATTTTACGCCATCGATTTTGTATAGTTCGTCGGCATATGATTCGCAATAATACGTGGATGTAGATTTATCGAACTTTAGAGCAAAATAAGCACAAATCGAGTCCCCGCCTGAAGAGGCAATTTCAGCGTGATACCCGAGAATCACTTTGTCATGTTCTAGCTTACGAATACGAGCCGTCACCGCAGAACGAGAAAGGTTCACTTTATCCGCAATTTCAGTCACCGACAGCCGAGCGTTGTGTCGGAGAAGATCCACAATCTTGTGATCAAACTTGTCCATATACTTACCAAGCCTTCCTTATTTTTCTCATTCTATACCGATTCTAACTGCATAAGAAACCAACATTTTGTTGGAAATATTTAAAACAACCGTCATATTGACGGCTCAGTAAATCATTTTGTTATTAAGATTTTGGATATGCTATTTGGTAAGCATGAGATGAGCACCGTTATCCATTCAAATAAAAGAGCGATAACGCATTGAAATCAAATACGCTTCTTATGCACTCAGCGCACTAGCGGGCTCATTAAACTCCAATAAATGAGATAATTAGAAGCCACAAGCGTTTTCGTCATAAGCCCTACAACATTGGATGAATCAATTAGCATGGAACAGCTCAAAAAAGACATTTCACTCACATCCGGTATCGCCCAACTATCCACAACATTAATGGGAACGGGGCTTTTTATGATACCAGCTATTGCAGCAGGCATAGCGGGTCATTTTTCACTATGGGCCTGGATTTTATTATTCATCGCCATTTGTCCTATTGCGCTGACTTTTGCCCAGCTAGGCAAGCGATATCCCAACGCGGGCGGAACCGCATTTTTTGTGCGTAAAGCATTTAACGCCAAGCTGGAAAGTAGTGTAGCTTGGCTATTTGTTAGTGTCATTCCGGTAGGGGTTCCGGCCGCGATTGCACTCGCCGCAGGCTTTCTACAGCAAATATTGCCAGAGCCTATTAGCAATAATCTGTTTGCACAAATTCTAACGGTATTACTTCTTGTGTTCGTCAACTTGATGGGCACTAAGTCATCAGGTCATTTACAAACTCTTATTGCTTTGAGTGTCTTTGCGCTTGTTGGCACATTTTTATGGAAAGGCGACGTTAACAGCGCCGATCTCGTGATGCCAGCTATCACACAAGAGTCAATTTGGCCTATTACCGCAGCGCTTGGCGTGATGTTCTGGTGTTTTGTTGGCATAGAGGCTTTTGCTCATATGGGGGAAGAATTCAAAAACCCTCAAAGAGATTTCCCTATTGCCATTATTGTCGGTTGTTTTGTAGCGGGAGCTACGTACTGGGCTTGCTCTGTTGTTATTTTAAAGTTTGGTGCATATGGTAATGCTCAATTCGATAATGCATCGATTCCATGGTTGAGTGCTCAACTACTTGGCGATGGGGCCAAATGGATAATCAGTTTGATCGGATTCTCCGCTTGTTTCGCGAGCGTTAACTTATACACACAGAGCCTAGCGCGAATGGTCTGGGCTCAAGCTCGGGAACATCGTCCTTACAGCCCACTAGCCAAGATTTCGCGTCGTGGTGTCCCTTTCTCAGCCACCTTATTAGTTGGCGGCGTACTGCTAATATCTTGCGTGATAGGAACGCTATCGCAGCTCGATCTGGAGTTTTTCCTAAAACTAGCAAATAGTGTATTCGTTTTGGTTTACATGTTGGCGATGTTAGCCGCTTATAAATTGCTTCGTGGGTTTGGTAAAGCGCTTGCGGGACTTTCTCTACTGCTTTGTACCGGTGTTTTTATATGTTTAGGCTGGTCAATGTTTTATGCACTTGGCATTTTCACTCTACTTTTACTGCCTTGGAAACAGTGGCGACATAAACGACAAACACGCGCAGTTGAATAGTCACCGTTTCCCATGTCGAAAAATTTGGGCTAAACGTTGGATACCAGCGTCTATGTTCTCTAACGCGATATTGCCATAACCAAGCACGGCACCATACCAGTGACGTGCTTGGAAACCTGGATGTTCATAATAGCTCAAAGGTCGCAAGATGATCCCTTCATGCTCTGCCAGTTTTGTAAAACGCAGCTCATCTATACCGTTTTGCCATTTCAACGTAATATGAAGCCCCGCAGCTTGGCTAACGACACAAACACTGTCGCCAAAATGCTGTTGAATGGATAAATGCACCTGTTCATGCTTGGTTTTATATAGTCGGCGCATTTTTCGGATATGGCGCAACAACCCACCCTCGGTAATAAAATCTGCCAACGCTTCTTGAGTGTGCGTCGGTGAATCACCACTTAACGCATCTTTAACCACCAAACATTGCTCTACTAAACGTTCAGGAACCACAAGGTAGCCAAGCCGCAATCCGTTAAACATTACTTTACTGAAGGAACCCACATACAACACACGATCATCTCGACCCATTTGAGCGGCTAGCCCCTGTAAGCTGGTGTAGGGACGATGAGCAAACTGAAATTCGCTGTCATAATCGTCCTCGATGATCCAACTTGATTGTTCGACCGCCCAGTTGATGATCTTTCCTCTTTGCTCGGTATTGAGTGTGGTCCCCATCGGATATTGATTACTTGGTGTGATATACAGCGCATCGGCATCGCTTGAGGTCACAGCTTCCACATCAAAACCTAATTTCTCTCTTACGAACAAAGGCTCAAATTGATAGTTTTGGAACTGAATCAACTTCCGCATTTGCGCGTAACCTGGTTGCTCCATCAGAACCTTATCACCTTGTTTGAGCACTACCATCGTCGCAATTGACAACGCTTGCTGCGCCCCAGAGGTAATAATAATGCGCTCTGGGGAACAATTCACTGAACGACTTGATGCGAGGTAGTCAGCTAAAGCACAGCGCAATGCCCAACTACCCTGAATATCTTGATTCCCCAACAAGCAGGGGCGGGACATGTGGCGAGCAACTAGCTTTTGCCACTGTGCCATCGGGAAAGCGTCCAGATCCGGCACACCTGGTGCAAATGCAAGGTTGATATCAAAGTGAGTTTTCGGTGATGAGTCTCTCTGAACTGAATTAGGTTCAGGCAAGTACTGCTCCGGCAGTTCTACGGCAACATAAAAACCCGAACCTTTTTGGCTGTTCAAGTAACCTTCCGCCACTAACTGCTCGTAAGCAGAAATCACGGTATTCCTACTTAGATTAAGCGCTTGTGAAAGCTTCCGCGTAGAAGGCAACTTCCCATTCTTCACCCACAATCCTTGAACAATTTTCTTGCGAATAGCAAAAAACAACGCTTGCTGACGCGTTCCATCACTGTCTTTTAAATGCAGGTCACCGATATCAATCAAAGACAAACTGGATCCATCCATTAGTTAAAAGTGGCTCTCTTTAAGCTACCAGTTAAACGCTACATTGCAATCAAAGAATGAGGATCAATCGCTCGTAATCGTGAGCAAACAAGGAGAGAAAATGCTATCCAACACCAATAGAACGGAAATTAAGAAAGGCGCACATAAAGCCGTCTCTGATGTTAGCAAACTGCACGCCATCATAGATGAAAGCCTAATCGCTCATATTGCGATAACCAACGAGTCAGGCCCTGTGGTCATCCCTATGCTGGCATGGCGTGTCGATGATTACGTGTATATCCATGGTGCCAACAACAGTCGACTGTTACGCTCACTCAAACAAGGAGTGCAAACGTGCTTAACCTTTACTTTGCTTGATGGTTGGGTATTGGCTCGAAGTGCATTTCACCACAGTGCGCATTATCGTAGCGCCGTGGTCTTTGGCCAGTTTGAGATGGTGGAGAATAACCAAGAAAAAGACAGGTTGCTGAATCACTTTATCGAACAGATCGCTCCAGGGAGAACAAAACAAGTCCGTTTGAGTAATGAAAAAGAGCTCAAAGCCACCATGCTGCTGCGTATCCCACTCACAGAGGCATCTGTGAAAATCAGCAATTTTGGCGTCAACGACGATGCGGAAGACATGGATATTCCTGTTTGGGCAGGTGTCCTACCCTACCGAACCGTCGTAGGTCCGCTGCAAGCTTGTGAAGATTTGTATGAAGGTATCGCTGAACCAGACTACCGCAGTGCCTACTCTAATCGTTGGCAGGAATAAGCACCGTAAAACGTGCACCGCCTAAGTGACTCTCGCCGACGGAAAGCTCCCAACCCAGTTGCCTCGCTGCACTGGTAGCGATGGCAAGCCCTAAACCAAAGCCTTTCATGTCGGCGTTGCGGCTTTTGTCTAAACGCGAAAATGGCATAAATACTTCTTCTCGCATCGCTTCAGGGATGCCCGGACCATCGTCCTCAATATCGATGCTCCAGCAATCCGCTACCATTCGAATCGTCACCTCAACGCAGGATTCACCGTAACGCTTGGCGTTTTGCAGTAAATTATCGAGGACGAGGTTACCCAAAGTAGGCTGAAAGTGAATCAATTGGTTCGCGAGTTCATTTTCTGCTCTCAACATGGTGGACTCTAAGCCTAGGTAATTCATGCGGCTTTTACACCAAAGAGGCAGTTCCATGGTTTCAACAGAATCGCTCAAAGAATGGTTTTTCACACTCAAGCGAGACAGCATGACAATATCGGACGTTAAATCCGTCACTACATCAACGTATCGTTCAATATCGTCATGTAACTCTGCCTGCATTTCACCACTCGTGCGCCTAGCTAAATCCGTCGCTAGCTGAATACGACTCAGCGGTGTGCGCACTTCATGAGGAATAGCTTGAGTAAAGATGTGTGTTTGACGTACTCGTCTCTCAATCTCTTCAGACATGTTGTTGAAGCCTTGGGCGAGCTCTTTCACGGGTTGCGAAAATTGCTTTAGATCGACTCGCGTATTCAACTCACCATAACCAAATTGTTGTTGTGCAGCCGTTAGTTGTCGAATTTGGCGGTCAAGACGTCGTACAGGTATGTAAACCATAATGCCTAAACTGCACACAACAACCAAAAGTAGAGTCAGTATAAATACAATCTCAGAATCTTCATTCCAATCAACATCTGGGCTAAAGAAATCCGTTTTTTCTTTGAAAACTAAACTCTTCGAGGTGTTAGGTAAAGAGAATACCGCGGCATAGGTACTGCCATCAATAAGATAAACAGGTATCCCTTGTATTCGGTACAGCAGCTTACAATCTCGACAAGGCGGTGATCCGTCCCAGTTTTCAACCAATGTTAAATCAAAGATAAAGAAATCTTGCTTGCCGTTTTCGGTTAACTTCTTATAGAGAGAATCCGGAGTGCCTCGTTGCTCAATGTATTGATCGACAAAATAAGCACCATCACTCAAAAAAACACCGACTTCTGTTTTGCGCATGTACTCTTCCCCCATAAAGAGAAACAAAGCAACAGTCAGCGCAAGGCCAGTAACTAACCCCACATATAGACGAGTAAACAGGGAAAACATGCGTCATTTACCTGTCAGCATATAGCCGTGGTGACGTATGGTCTTAATGGTAGCAGTATGGATATGAGCCTTAGAGAATTTCTTCCTTAGTGAGGATATACGCATATCAATCGAACGATCAGTAATGCAGTATTCAATGCCTCTGGCAAGACGGCAACATGATTCACGAGATACTGGTTTATCGACATTCAGCATCAGGAGCTCTAGAATTTCAAACTCAGAGCTCGTTAAACCAATATCTTTTTGCAAATAAAATGCTTGGGAGCGACGAAGACAAAGGCTAATGCCATATCGGCTCAGATTTTCTTCTTCAACGGTATCAACTTGACGACGATAGCGACGCAACGCCGCTTCAATACGGGCGAGAAGGATATTGCCTTTTATCGGTTTGGTAAGGTAATCATCAGCACCGAACTTAAATAAGCTCACCTCGCTCATTTCATCATCGGTTGCAGTCAAAACAATGATAATCCCATGATAAAATTTACGTGCCTCTTGGCATATTTCTGCGCCATTTTTTCCCGGCAACATCAAATCTAACAGCACTAGGTCCGGATTGAGTCCGTGAATCGTTTCTAATGCATTTTGACCGTTGTCGATAACGGTTACTGTATAGCCTTCGGCTTCGAGGTACATTTTGGTTAATCGAGCAATCTCAGAGTCGTCTTCTACCAGTAAGATTGTATTGCCCACCATGAATCATTTACTCCACCAATATGATGGAGGGAGTATATCGCTCGTCCTATACTGCGCAACCCACTTAAATGATAATTTTAATAAAAAGCGGGCTTACATACGCTTACAAACCATACATATACGATAATCCTAATAATTCCACGCCCCTAAAACCATGCAATAACCTGATGTTTTATTTATTAGCAGAATATAGCTTCACATAAAAAATAAATTTCGGAATAAAAATCTACTACATTTTTAAATATATCGAATGATAGTCCTTACCAAAAAACAATGTCGATATATATGACTTGGTTTGCTTATATAGACAGAACTTTATGTTGCTTCTAAGTTTCTTGCTCTAATAAAGTCTACGAGTAACATGAAATGAGATATTCCCAATTAACACCTTTAGCCATATTTTGCGCGATAAGTCTAACTGCTTGCGGCGGCAGTGAATCTAATTCGAAACCATCGACAACGACACCTCCAACACCACCAGCGCCAACATTGAGCACTGTCACAATCCCAACTGTCGTTTCTACAGAGCTTCCAGCCAAGTTAAAAGTGGCTGCTGATGCGGGCTTCACCCACTATGTGAAAATCTCCCTTTCTGAAGCAAATAACAATGATGCATTTCACATTGTGGCTGTTGATGACGGTGCGAATAATGAAAAAATCTTTCGTGCAGCCAAAATCATCCAACACCTTCTCACAAACCAACCAGACTCTAAGTACGGCGCTGACAAGTCTCGTATCGCTAAGACATTAGCCGAGCGTGATGCCACACTAATGCTGACCGAAAACGACGAACAGAATGATGAGATGTTAACCAAAATCTTTATCAACGAACTGATTCGCCAAGACAAATTGAACGATGCAGTGACAAAATCGGGCTTAGCACACTCTTTTGATACGAGTTCTCTAGAAAAGTTTGTTGTAAGCATGATGGTACTTAACGAAGAAGATATGAATACACTTGTCACATCTATCGTGGCAACATTAGTAAATAGTAAAGAAACACCAAACTGGCTAAGGAACAGCCAATCTCTGATGTATCGAGAACTGACAGTTGAAGGCGATTGCCATTACATGAGTAATTTTGCCGATTACTGTACCAATCTTGGTAAAAAAGCCGAACGAGACGCCGCTTTTGAAGAAATTTTACACTTGGTCCAAGCGCAAGGTATTGCACCTAACACGGGGACTGCGGCACTGCAAAATGACATTCAAGCTCATGCGTTAAAAATCTATAACGATATTCAAGCGGGCAAACCGACGGTGTGGCGCCCAACTCAGTATGACTGGGACGATTGGAAATCGGACGACTTCGATCCTGAAAGTGTTAAACAAACGGGCCCTTCATATTCTCACGAATACTTTGCTGCCGCTTTTGAAGCTTACATGGGTGTAGCAAAAGCAAACGGACAAGGTTTAGATGGCTACCAAGCGTTAACACGTGAAGAAATGCAAACTCAAGATCCACAAGCCGTTGATTGGATCAGCGGCTTATTCCACGGATACTTGCAATACACCGCGAACATCGACTCTGCGGGCGTCAAACTTTACACAGAAAAGACAAATCCAGGCACAGTGCCTACCTTCCGTATGGCTCCCAACAAAGACGGCTTGATAGAAGCATACACCTACAAATCTCAGTGGCTGACAAGAGTGAAGATCATTGGCGACGACGCAATGAATGTCATCGGTAATGACCAAGACAATACCTTTGAAGGCAATAGCAAAGACAACAACATTTATGGTGAAGGCGGCGTCAACACCTATATCGTGCCACACAAACTGGCAGAATGTACCGTTATCAAAGCAAAGAGCGTTTCTGTTGAGTGCCCGAGTACAGGCACTGACGAGTTGTACGACATTCAAAAGATCCAATTCACCGACCAAATCTTAGATGTAACCGAGTTATAAACGATGAAAAACATGAAGAAACTTACTCTATTCGCTCCCCTACTCCTTGCAGGTTGTGGTGGCCTAGCCGTCATGGATCGTACTGATGCCGTAAAAGCACAACCAGAAATGCTGATCAAAACCGACGGAGATTTTTGGGGATTCGGTGCAGATGGTCATTTTGATTTTGCTGGTAAGTACAAAGGCAACTATTCACGCAGTGCTTCTAACTCAAGTTGGTTTAACCATATCTCTTTCAAAGAAGGTACGATGGGCGCAGAAGTTACTCGTATCGACAACGGGGAAACTTGGCTTCTGAGCTGCTCTGGAGGCGGTATGTCGGTTAACTACATGGGCGTCGATTTTGGTGGGAATGATCCTTACACCTGTGATATCACCCAAGATGGCGTCAAAGTGGGAGAATTTGCTATGGAGCCAAAATCCGCTCTCATCGACATCAGCTTCGAGAAAAAAGAGACTGGCGTAGTGCGTATCGGCAGCACCCACTTTAATGTAGAAACCGTACATACTAGTCCCGACGCCATGATGGCGGTAGACATTCCATTGGGTTATAGCTTTAAGGAAGGCACACAAGAAATTGCCGCTGTACAGACGAACGGTACCATTGCGGTACAAATGCTCCCAGAACTTAGTGAACAAAAAAAGGATGTGATTGCCATCGGCGCTGTTGCAAGTGCACTAAGCTGGCGCCCTAAGAAATAGCCATTACATTAAACAACACCAAAAATAGCAAAGCCCTCTACCTTGAGGGCTTTTATTGCTTGTTTTCATAAAGACAAGTGAAGCATTACTTTTCTAATCTTCCCGCATACTGCTTGGGCGTTAATCCACGATGCTTCTTAAACATACGATTGAAGCTCGCCACATTGGTGTAACCAAGGCGCATAGCTATGTCATCAATGCTCACGCGCTTACTCAATAACCCAGCCGCAACATTACTCAATACATAGCCGGATACCATCGAGAAGTTGAGGCCTAATTTGTGCAAACGACGTTGAAACTGCTGTTCAGATAAATCAAGCAGAGAAGAAACGCGCTCTAACGTTGGCAATCCATAATGACTGCTGTAGTTCACCACTTCATAAATCACTTTCAACTCATCTTCTGGGTCGGGCATATTAAGCAAATCATCCAAATCGGAAAAACTCATCGCTAGACGGCTGTCTTCGCGATGGCTCACTTGGCGGGAAGCTAATCGGTCATCTCCCGGGATCCATATTTCTGTTTTTGGCTGACTCCATTCCACCTCGCAGCCGAAATATTCCCTGTATCGCTCAGTATTTTTTCTCGACCCTGAAATCTTGACGCGCAAAGGCTGATAGTCTTTACCAAGAAATTCGCGTAGCACTTTAATCATAAATACCGCACAGCGGATACTATCGTGCACCTTTACTGACGTTTCTATAAACGGATTGTGGTAAGTCCATTTGATGATTTTGCCCGACTGTTCGCCAGCAAAAAATGCCCCAGATTGTAAGTTACTCGCACCATAATTAACGCGTCGAATCGCGCTGGCTAAATCATTCCCAGAAAATAGCCAGCGTCCCACAGGCCCAAGCTTTTGCAGTTCAATACCTCGGCTGAGACTCAACACCACATCTGGATCACTACTGGCTTGTTCAACACAACGATACCATTCTGCGACGGCTTTTAGCGGGATCAGTGTCATTGGGTTGTGAAATACCGACGACGGAATCCCCAGTTCATCCGAGCCCAAATTGTATTTAGATAACGCGAGGTTATGCATGTTTAGAATGCCCATCGCGCGAATAAATCGAACCGTCTTCATTACCAATCACATCAAATTTAATCCTCTATTGATTGAATCTGTCACAAAGAAAGACCTAAATCAAATCCAGATCACAATACGCCAACCGTTTGATAGAGGAGTGTTTAATGAGTTTACTGAGTGTCCCATTTGTCGGAACTGGTGCAGATACAGCGTTACATGTTGTCGCTGCTGTCGTTTTAATCGCGAGTGTCGCGGGCGCGTGTTACGGCTTTTGGAAAATCCATGAATTGCCAATTAATAAGGCGCACAGCAAAGACCATCATCAGATAGGGCTCATCACTGCGCTCACCTGGATAGGGTTTGTCTGGCACTGGGTTTGGGTGCTAGCTGTTATCTTTGCATTCGTTGATATGGAAAAAGCCATCATCAATCTGCGTGATACATGGAGAAGTAAACCGCAAACAGAAACACAGCCAAAAGAGGACGCGTAATGTTAGAAGGTTTAGCGGTATGGGCTCTCTTCATCTATCTGCTGCGTTTGGTTGGCATGCCTTGGAACAAAGCAACCAAATCGTTCGCTTATCTTGGCGGTTTGAGTTGGCTGATGTTCGTATGGGTAGGTTTGATTAACTTCACCCCGATGGATTTATCCGGTGGTTCTGTCGTGCAGTCACCACACATCCAATTGCGTCCAGATTCAACCAATGTGAAGGGTAAAGTTGACCACATTTACATTAGGCCGAATCAGAAAGTTAGAGAAGGTCAGCTCATTTATGAACTTGACCCAACGCAATACAAAATCGCATTAAATCAAGCGAACGTATCCGCTGATTCTGCTCGCGTTGCATTAGCTACGGCAAAAGGCGACATTGAGATTGAAGAAGCTAACCACGAAGCGCTAGTGCAAGATCTAGAAACATCCAAGAGCCAGTTGGAAGCGGCCAAAGTTGACTACAAATTGCAGAAAAAAATGCTAGATCGTTATGTTGAGCAAAACCGAGTGGTGCAAAACACCATCACGGAAAGCGACATCGACAAACAATCGAGTGCGGTTGATATGGCACGTCACAACGTGTTAACCCTTGAGTCTCAAATTAAGAAGAAACAAGTCGATATCTCACGTGCAAAACTGGCGATTCATAAAGCAGAGCTCGCAGTTGAAACCAAACAAGCCGAACTGCGCCAAGCTGAAGAGCAAATTGCAAAAGCGCAATGGGATTTGAACAGCACCAAAGTTCATGCCCCAACAGATGGCTTTGTCACCAACTTTATCCTGCGTGAAGGTCAGCGTGTATCGATGATGCCGCGTATCAACATGTACACTAACGAGAAGTATGTGCTGATGCGGGTCAACCATCAGGCGATTCGTAACATCAAACCGGGTCAGCCAGCGGAATTCTCTTCGTCCGTTTACCCAGGTAAGATCTTCTCAGCGGCCGTCGAAGGCATTGTTGAAGCAACAGGTGAGTCACAAGGTAATCTACTGGGTTTCGATGATTCCGTACGTGTCACCACTGGAAAGAACTTACAGAACAAACACCACTTTGTTCGTCTTAAGATTGATGAGCCAGAAGGCTACGACATCCCTGTTGGCTCTGTTGGCCTCGCATGGGTCAGCGGTGAAAAACCGATAGGCTTCATGGCCTTCTTAGATGTGATTCGCGGGATCATCATCCGAATGAAGTCTCAACTGTACTTCTTCTACTCTATCTAAACTCGCAAACCGCCAGTTACGCTGGCGGTTTTCTTTTCATTTGTATCCAAACATATCCTTTTCCCGTATAACAATTAGTTAGTAAATAGCGGAGAAGATTCATGTCGGCAAAGGAAAGAAGCCTACCTACCCATCGCATCTCAAGATTCAGCAAATTCGCCTCACTTGCTACCCGTGTCGCAGGCAATGTGATTGCAGAAGGCACGAAGCAGATAGCCAAAGGCAACAAACCAAAAGCGAAAGACCTATTGCTGACGCCGCAAAACATCGCGCGTTTAACCGACCAACTTGCTCACCTACGTGGCGCTGCAATGAAGCTTGGTCAAATGCTCTCAATGGATGCTGGTGATGTTTTAGAACCTGAACTTGCCGATATTCTCTCCCGCCTTCGCTCCAACGCAGACCCAATGCCTGCAAAACAACTCAACGCAGTAATGGAAAGTTCGCTTGGAACGAATTGGAAAGCTGAGTTTCTATCATTTAACTTCAAACCAATCGCCAGTGCATCAATAGGACAAGTGCACCAAGCCTACAGCGATGCGGGCGATAACCTAGCCGTCAAAGTGCAATATCCGGGCATACGGAAAAGTATTGATAGCGACGTCGATAATGTCGGTACACTACTCAAGGTCGTTGGGTTGATTCCCGAGTCTGTCGACTACAAAGGATTGCTCGAAGAAGCGAAAAAGCAGCTACATGATGAAGCCGATTACGCACGAGAGGCGCAATTTGCCATTCGTTATCATGACGCTTTGAAGGAGCACCCTCATTTTGTCGTGCCGAAGATTCATACTGAAAGTTGCTCAGACTCCGTTCTCGCGATGGAATTCATTGATGGTAGCCCGATTGAGAAAATCGAACATTATGATCAGAGTACACGGGATTTTGTCATGCACAGCCTACTCGAATTACTGTTCAGGGAGCTGTTCGAATTTAAGATGGTACAAACCGACCCAAACTTCGCCAACTACTTATATATCGAAAACACTCGTCAAATCGGCTTGCTAGATTTCGGGGCCACTCGCGAGTACAGCGAGCGGTTCAGCACTGGTTATCGCCAAGCTTTTGCATCTGTCGTTAACAATGACGAACAAGGCTTGAATGATGCGCTTGAACAAATAGGCTTCTTCAGCCAAACCATCCTACCTGACCAGCGCCAAGCGATTCTCGATTTAGTAAAAATGGCATGTGAACCTATGTTGGTCGATGAGCCCTATGATTTCAAAGCCAGCGGCTTAGCACAAAAGCTTCGCGAGGCTGGCACCATTCTAAGCATGGAGCAAGAATACTGGCATACTCCACCAGCAGATGCCCTATTTTTACACAGAAAAATCGGCGGAATGTACTTGCTGGCAGCCCGTATTGGCGCAAAAGTGAACATTCGCCAATTGGTACAGCCATATCTCACCATCAACAGCGAATAGCCTATTGTTTTTCTGTTACTTTCAAGTACCTTGAGCAAGGTTAAGATGCATAGTTGTGCATCTCAATAACATGCCATACTTCCATAAAACGAATTAACTATCGGGGTACTCGGTGAGCAAGTTTCAAGATCTCTCCACTCTAATCCAGCAAATTGGCCAAGCCGAAGAAGCGGATCAAGTCGCAACGCTCAATGAATCTATTGAAGCGGGTCTCGAACCTGGCGCAGTCGCCCTAATTCTGGAAGCCTTTCCAATCGATGATCGTGTTCGCTTGTGGCGAGCTTTGCCACTAGAACTGCATATCGACGTGTTAACGGAAATGCGTGCCGACGTACGTTTTTCTATCATCAATGCATTATCTGAAGTCGAGCTAAAACTCACCCTCGCTAAACTTGATAACTTATCGCTGATCGAATGGGCGGATTCGTTGCCTGAGTCGATCATCAACGAAGCGCTCGCGTTAATCGAAAAAGATGAGTTAGAGCTTTACGATCAGGCAAACGAATATGAAGATGAAGAACTCGGCCACTGGGCTGAGCGTAAAATCATCACCCTGCCCTTTAATATTACGATTGGAACGGCTAAGCAGTTAATGGAGCGCTATAGCTACGACACACCTCAACAGGTCTACCTGATCAACCGTAATAAACAGTATCGAGGGACTGTCAATTACTACGAAATTTTACGTAGTGATCCTGATACTCGCTTGAAAACACTCGTTATTGAAGCGGTGACGGTGCTAGACAGTAAGATGATGCTTCCCGAAGCGGTAGAAGCATTAGAGCACAGCACACTGCCCGCTCTGCCTGTGACCGATGCAGACCAAACTCTGATTGGTGAAGTCGATTGGCAATTTGCATTAAGTACGCAACGTGAAATCTACGAAGCGCGCTTAATGGCCGGTACTGGTATGGATGAAGGCGATGACTTGTTTGCGCCAGTATTAAAAAGCTCGCAAAAACGCGGCGTGTGGCTGGGCATCAATTTGCTGACTGCAATTTTAGCGTCTGTCACTATCGGGCTATTTGAAGACGTGATTGCTCAAGTGGTGGCTTTGGCCGTACTAATGCCAATTGTTGCATCGATGGGTGGCATTGCAGGCAGCCAAACGCTGACTCTAATGGTTCGTGCGATGGCGCTTAATCAGATTACCCCAGGTAACCGATTCAAATTCTTAAAAAATGAGTTGGGCATAGGCTCACTGAACGGCATTGCTTGGGCGCTAATCATCGGCGGGTTAGCCGGATTGTGGTTCCAATCACCAGTTTTAGGCGGAACCATCGCGCTGGCCATTATCGTCAACATTATTACCGCTGCTTTATTTGGTGTGTTGATACCCATTATTTTGGATAAGTTTAAATTGGACCCGGCTTTGGCTGGCTCGGTGATTCTAACAACAGTGACAGATGTAGTTGGTTTTTTCGCCTTTTTGGGGACGGCGAGTTTAGTCATGCTCTAAAAAGTCCACTATTTATTAATCAATCATTAGCATAATAGAGTCAAATTGCATAACGCAGTTGCAAATTGCAAACAAACTCAAGCTTTAAGCAACGCATGTCACAGAAACTACGTATTTTAGGGCATATTAAAGTTGGCACAGTAACTGCATTATGTAGATACCCCCGTGCATGCACGGGGTACTTACTGTTACAACTCCATGCGGAGTTGACCAGAATCCTTTTCGCCCTG